>CAZCEX010000306.1:0-5886 GCA_964497785.1 uncultured Thermoanaerobaculia bacterium
CTCCGTTTCCTGCGCCGGCGAGTTGGTGTGCTGTTGCGCGGTACAGCCCTTGCTGCATTCTTCGGCATCGCTCTCGCGACCATGGCCCTTGTCGTGACCCTGGCCCTGATGAACGGCTACTCAGGCGCCATCGCGCGTGCCCTCCAGCAGGGCAATGCCCACCTGGTCGGTTTTTCCCCGGTACGCATGTCGGGTCCGCAAAGTGCCGACCTGGCCCGTCGGCTGGCAACGGACCCCGGAGTGCGGCGGGCCTCTCCCGTGACCTACTTGGCCGCTCTGGCGGAAGATCCCACCGATCCTGCGCGTCCCCTTCCGGTTGTCCTCAAGGCCGTTGCGGAACCGCCGCCGTACGCGGGTTTTGCCGAGTGGCCCGAAGGTCCGCCAGTGGCAGCGGTGATCGGAGATGGTCTTGGCCGAAGCCTCGGGCTTGGCCCAGGGTCAACGTTAACCCTTCGATTCCCCCCGTCTCCTGGGTCCTGGATTTCACCGGCGCTGCCGGTGAAAATTGCAGGCACCTTCAGCCTGGCATTCACGGAGTTCGACAATCGATGGGTGGTTGCGCCACTTGCCGAAATTACTCGGGCCCTGCCGGGGACGGATGTCGCGGGAATCGAAATTGTACTCGTTGATCCACTCGCAGTTGAGGAGGCCAGGCGAGCCATGTCGCTCGAGGCGCCAGATCTCGTCTTCACGGATTGGCGGGAGATGAATCGACCGCTTTTCGCCGCTCTGCGGTGGCAGACCCTGTCACTGTTCGTCGTGCTCTCACTCGTCGTGGCGGTCGCATCCTTTCAGCTTTCGTCAGCGTTGGTGGTGCTGACCATCGACAAGAGGAGGACCTCCGGAATGCTGCAAGCCCTTGGAGCGACCCCCGCGAGGGTGTGGCGGATCCTCGCTCTTGCCGGCCTGATCCTCGGAGGTGCAGGAGTTGCTGCGGGCCTCACTCTGGGCAGCCTCGCCTGTTGTGTGTTGACGGTGACTCGAGCGGTGCGTTTTCCCGAGCACCTCGCCCGTGTCTACCTGGTCGATCACGTTCCGTTTGTGGTTTCTATTGCCAACCTTACCGCAGTTGCGGTGGTATGTGCCGTTCTCGTTTGCATAGCCGCCGCCTGGCCGGCGTGGAAGAGCGCCCGTCGGGATCCTGCAGAGTTGTTGCGGGCCGTTTGACCATGACGCTGTCATCGCTGAACCCTAACTTCTGAACCCTCACCATTTGAGCCATCTCCGAGACGTCTCTGATAGGCTGATCTGGTGACGGCTCTGTGGAGTATCGTAGGTATCGGTTTGCTCGGCGCTTGGTTGCCCGTGGAGACCCGTCCCGGAACAGCGGTCGCGATTTCGACCGCAGTTCTGCTTCTCATTCCCTGGGCATGGGCTCGAACCGACCTCGAGCACGCACGACGGGCCGGCATGACGGTGCTCGCGTGGGGCGTACTGATTCTTTTCGGTCTCAGCGGTGGGTGGGATCGCAGTCAGGGGTTGGCGGAGATCGCGCTCGTCTTCGCGGTGTTGACCGTGGTGTGGCTTGCCTCCAGGGCACGGCCTTCTTCCGCGCAGGTCGTGGCATGGGCAATTGGTATCGCGGCGCTTTCTGTGTGGGGCTTGATCCAGAGCTGGGGCGGTCTCGAGCAGGTTCGGCCTGCTGTGGAACAGCTCCCCCCTCATCTGAAGGTTAATGCATTGTTGCGTATCGACCAGGGGAGAGCCTTTGCATCCCTCTACCTACCAGGCCACCTTGCAGCCCTCCTGGCGACCGCCTTGCCAATTCTGGTGTGCCGAATTCGCCGCGACATTGTTGGCATTTTCTGTGCCGTAGCAGCTGTGATCGCGACGATGGGCCTGGTGGCCACCCGGTCCCCGATTGGGGGGCTGCTCGCGGTAGTGGCGTGTATCGCGATCCTTGCGGCACGGCGGCCCCGGATTTTCCACGCCGTTTACATGGTACCGGTGGCTGTGGTCGTCCTGGCGACGGGCCTGCGCCCCGATGTGCTCGAGTTCGAGCCCCTACTTCTGCGAATCGACAACTGGAGTTCTGCCCTCTGGGCCTGGATGGCTGGGCCATTTGGGAGCGTCGGCTGCGGTGGTTTCGGTCAGGCGTCCCAGGCCGTGCCATGGGATGTGGGCAATCACCCGGTTCACGCCCATTCCCTTCCTTTCGAGTGGCTTGCTGAGCTCGGTCTCGCCGGTCTCGCCGCCTGGTTTGTCCTGATGATATGGCTGATGAAGACGGCCATTTCTTTGTGGCGGTCGCGCCCAGAACTGGCTGTGGCGCTGCTGGTCATCCCGGTCCACAACATGCTGGACTTCTCGCTCTATACCTCCGGGGTGGCACTGCCGTGGGCCGTGCTCGCAGGGTGGTGTCTGGCTGTGGCGTCTGCTCGCGAACCGAGCGTTCAGGAGTCTCAACCGTTGAGAATCGTGCCAGTCGTTGCGGCCGCCTGCGCTCTCGCCCTTGCGCTGCTCAATGCGGCCGGCGCGGTTTTCGAAATCGCTGCTGAGCAGAAGGGACAGCAGCAGCTGCAGCAGGCTCTTCGCGCTGCCGCGGTGGCGCCGTGGCGGACCGGGCCGGTGGATCTGGCCGGGAGGCTCGCCCTCGAGAGTGATGATCCGACGGCGATCCGAGAGGCGGCGGACCTGGTCCGCAGACGTCGGTGGCAGCGACCCTACTCGGCCAGTCGTGCCCAGTTGTTGGGCAGGCTCGCCATCCTAGAAAACGACCCGGCGGCGGCCGTCGCCGACCTCTGGCAGGCAGGGAGAGCCCAACCTCACGACCCCCGGCGCCGAGAAGATTATGAACAACTGGTCGATCAGCTGAGCGGTCGCTTCCATGCTTTCCGCTGACGTCCGCGCGGCTCTCGCGGTCGCTGTCGCCACTCTCATCGCTCTTTTTGGGGAGGTTGGGTTTTCGTGGTCCTACCTGTGCGCCGGATTTGCCTTGACCGTCGTGGCTCTGTGGGTAGCCGCCGACCCGGGGTTTTCGCAGGGTAAGGACGAGTTGGCCGGTCTGCTTGTCATCGTGTGGGGGGTGGTTGCGGCATTTTCTGTTTCACAAGCCTGGTTGGACTCGAAGACGACGCTTTCCTCCTGGGCCGGCGCGTGGCTCATCTGGGTGGTCGTCAGCCGATCGTCCCGGGCCGGTCGCCGAGTGGCCGGGGCCATTCTTTCGGCCGCCGCTTGTATTGCAGGTGTGGCAGTAGTCGCAGAGGCCCTTGGACTTGCGAGACCACGAGCTGGTGGACTGGTATCCAACCCGAACCTGACGGTGGCATTCATCGGGCCTGTACTGGTTCTGGTCTTCCTGATGTTCCATCGCCGCTGGGTGGGACTGATCGCCGTGACGATCCTTGGTTTTCCAGTTCTCTTGACGGGATCGCGCGCAGGTTTCCTGGCTGTGGCAGCGGTGGTTTTGGTATTGCTGCCGGCCGGACGATGGCGTCGTCTGTTTTTGGTCCTGGGTGGGATTGCGCTGGCGACTGCGGTGTTGTGGAGATCGATGGTGAATCCGGAGTCGCTCGCCTGGCATCGATGGCGCATCTGGGGCGCGATCCTCGAGATGACTGTTGATCATGCCATCTTCGGCATCGGCGCTGGAAACCTCGGTGAGGCGATGGGACCGTATCGCCTCGCACACCCGACAGAGTTCGGTCAATGGGGCCACATCATTGGCGCAGCGGAGTCAATGCCTCTCGGGATCGCCGCTCGGGTCGGATTCCCCGGCGCCGCTCTCGCGCTGGTCGCCCTGGTTCTTTGGCTCTACCGATGTCGTTCTCTGAATACTCCGAGGGTCGGCGTGATCGTGGCGATCGTCATCATCGGGTGTTTCCACGATATGCTCAGCGAACCGGCGGCTTTGTGGTGGTGGGCAGCGGTCCTCGGTCTGGTGACTCCACGCCCTCCGCCGCAAGTGGCGAAAGATCAGGCTGGTTTGGCTTGGCGTTTAATGCCTGCCCTTGCAGTGACGGGCATTGCTGCGTGGGCTCTTGTCCAGCCCGCCTGGGCGAACCGTCAGTGGTTGTCAAACGCCCCCACCCCAGAAGCGGTTGAACGAGTTGTCAGGATTGAACCCTGGTTCTCGGACCCAATGAGCTTCAGACTCGAGGCGTTATTGCGACTTCCAGTCTGGACCTGGGAGGAAGCGAGCGAAGCTCGCTACTGGAGCGACCGCCTTCTCGAGGTACGGTCCGGGGCTGCTTCGTCTTGGGCCCAGCGCGGGACCATCGACTCGAGAGTCATCGCAGAGCTCGGCGCCTGGCATGCAACCATCGCAGAGGCGCGAAATGCCTTTGCCGTCGCCGCCTCCCTCGAGCCTCATCTTCCCTGGTACGCCCATCGTCAGGCGCTGCTCGAACGCAGTCTCGCAGACGTCGAGCTGGCGCGTGGCCTGGCTGTCCGAGCGGTTGAGTTGGAGCCCGATTTCGTGAGGGGATGGATCCTGGTAGCTCGACTCGAACTCGACCGAGGCAATGTGCTTGCCGCCCGAGTCGCGCGGTCAAAGGCACTCGAGGCCGCTGAAAAAGGACGGCGACGGGCACGAACGGGTTATCAGTTCGCTCTGCTCGACCATTCTCCGGCGCAGCTGCAAGGGCTTGCCCGGGAGCTGCCGTGAGGCTGACTGACGCCACCTCGGCCGAGACGGTGGGCAGGGCTTCCCCTCCTGACGCGTGGGTGATGGTCGCCCCGCATTTCGATCACCCGGGTCATCTCGGAGGGGTGCGGTGTGAACGGTTCTGCCGCTGGCTCCAGACGATGAATCGTCACGTAACGGTTGTCCGGGCCGGGTCACATGATCGGATCGAGGAACGGGCGTGGGGCATTTGCATCACGGTCCGTGACCCTCTGGGTTTCTACCGGGACCCGGCCCCCGGCGCTGCTGTCCCGTTGCTGCCACGGCGCCCGAATCGGGCGCGGACCTGGGTGGCTCACCTCCTGATGGTGCCGGATCCGGTCGTTCTTTGGGCACGGCGGGTGCTGCGAAGTTCCGCTGTTCGGCGGGCAGTCGGCCAAGCCGGTTGGGTTCTGTCCTCGAGCCCACCAGAGTCCTGCCATGTTGCCGCTGCGGGGCTGGCTCGACAGATCGGCGGCAAACACATGGTCGACCTCCGTGATGGCTGGCTTGACGAGCCGATGATTCCCCTGCTCGCCAGAAGCGCCTTTCAGAGGTGGCGCCACAGGCGGATCGAGTCCAGAATTGTGGTCCGCGCGCAGGTGATTCTCGTGACCTCGGAGCGGTGGCGTGAGCAGCTGGTTGCACGCTACCCGGAGATCGCGTCGAAGGTTGCGGTGCTGCCCAACGCCTGTCCGGTCAAGCTCCCGCCGGCCGCACCAGCCCACCATCGTCACCGCAACGAGGAGATCCGGCTGTTGTACGCCGGCAAGATCCACAGCTCGAGACCGGAACGGCAAACACAGCAGTTGATGCGCCCTCTTCTCGGGTGTTTTGCCAGGTACCCAGGGCGGGGGGAGATCGAGTTCATCGGCAATCTGAGGGATGACGAGATCTGCGATCTGAAGGCTTACGAGTCGCGGCTCGAGGCGAGTGGTTGGCGGCTCCTGATCCGGCCGCCTGTGCCCCGGCACGAGCTGGTGCGACGGGTCGCCGGTGCTGACGGCCTCCTGCTGCTCGCGACCTCGATGGCGTCGATTCCAGCCAAGCTCTTCGATTACCTACCATCGCGCCGGCCCATTCTGGCCGTGACTCCGGAGGGGAGCGAGGTGGCGCGTCTGGCGTCCTTGATACCGCAACTCTTCGTGGAGAACTTGGGGACGGAGCAGACGCGTCAGTCGGTAGTCGATTTTCTCGACGCCGCCAAGACGGGCGTACCTGATGCAGTTGTTCCCGAGGTCTTTACCGATGCCACTCTCGAGCGGCGGTTCGAGCAGCTCGTG
>CAZCEX010000307.1:0-5882 GCA_964497785.1 uncultured Thermoanaerobaculia bacterium
CTGCATCCTACCTCGGGGAAATAAAAAGGTCTGCTCCAATCAATACAAACAGTCACGAAAAGGCCCCATGTGGATATGTGGCATTCCTCGTGAGCCTTTTCGTGAATATTTGTCCAGGAAGGCCTATCTACTCACTTCCCCTTTTATGCTACGATGCTCTCGATGGTGGATGAGCACTGCCGAGCGTACATCAAAGCCCCAGAGGGGCTTTTATTTTTGAGCCACATCGAGAACAGGGGACCGTGATGGCGGAGGAATCGAGACGCGAGATCATGGACCAGGTGCTTGACCGAGAAGGGGTGCGACGAACGGTAACGCGGATGGCTGCGGAGATTCTGGAACGCGACGGGGAAGAGATATTGCTCGTCGGCATCCACACCCGCGGTGTGCCGCTTGCCCATCGGCTGGCAGAGGCCGTTGCGGCGACGACGGGCCGTGAGGTCCCTGTCGGAATCCTCGACATCTCGTTATATCGGGACGATGTCGGACCGTGGCGCCCGGCCCACTCGCAGCCCGTGTTGAAACGAACGGAGCTGCCCTCCGACATCGACGGCCAGGTGGTCTATCTGGTGGACGATGTCCTGTTCACGGGGCGGACCATCCGTGCTGCTCTGGACACACTCCTCGACTACGGAAGGCCGAAGGCCGTCCGCCTAGCGGTGTTGGTCGATCGTGGGCATCGAGAGCTACCGATCTCTGCCGACATCGTTGGCAGGATCGTTCAGACATCGAGGAACGAAGACGTTCAGGTCCTCCTGAAGGAAGTCGATGGTGAGGACGGCATGTGGATCGGGAGGGAGGCGCCCGATGAGCTTTGAGTCGGCGGCCAGGCTGACTGGAAAAGACCTGATCGGCATCGCAGGACTGAAGCCAGGTGAAATCCAGCTGGTGCTCGATACCGCCGAGGAGCTTCTGGAAGTTGCCAGGAGGCCGATCAAAAAGGTGCCGACCCTGCGCGGGATGACGGTCGTGAACCTCTTCATGGAACCTTCGACGAGAACTCGATTCTCGTTCGAGGTTGCCGAAAAGCGGCTGTCCGCCGACACGCTGAACTTCTCGACGTCGAGCTCATCCGTGACCAAGGGTGAGACGCTCTTCGACACTGCGCGCAACCTCATGGCGATGGCGCCGGACTTCATCGTCATCCGTCACCCCAATACCGGCGCTCCGCACCGGCTTGCCCGAGAGGTGACGGCGTCGGTGATCAACGCCGGTGACGGGTCCAACGAGCACCCGACCCAGGCGCTCCTCGATGCCTTCACCATGCGACGTCACTTCGGGTCTCTGGAGGGACTCGTTGTCGTGGTGGCCGGGGACATTCGCCACTCCAGAGTCGCGCGGTCGAATGCTTTCTTGCTTTCGAAGATGGGCGCGCGGATTCGCTTCGTCGCGCCGGCATCACTGATGCCTGCCGAGGTTGACGAGCTCGGTGTCGAGCCTTATCTGCGCATCGAACCAGCTCTCGAAGGCGCCGACGTGATTATGATGTTGAGAATTCAGCTCGAGCGCCAGAACAAGGTCAACTTTCCGTCGATGAGGGAGTACTTCGACTTCTTCGCCCTGACCCCGGAGCGGCTCGAGATGGCGACCGATCGGGCGCTCGTGATGCACCCGGGTCCGATGAATCGTGGGGTCGAGATCGACTCGCGGGTCGCGGACGGCGACCAGTCGGTCATATTGGAGCAGGTCACCAATGGCGTAGCCATCCGAATGGCCATACTTTATCTTCTGGCAGGAGGACGCAGTGACGCGGCTGCTGGTTCGTAACGGACGTGTGGTCGACCCGGCGCAGGGGATCGACCAGGGCATGGATATCCTCGTCGAGGACGGGCACGTAGCCGCCATCGATGAAAAGCTCGACGTAGGGCGAGACGTAGCTGTTCTTGACGCAGCAGATCTGGTGGTCGCGCCGGGATTCATCGATCTTCATGCGCATCTACGTGAACCGGGCCTCGAGCACAAGGAGACCATCGAGACAGGGTGTCGGGCCGCTGTCGCAGGGGGGTTCACCGCAGTGTGTGCGATGGCGAACACGCTGCCTGTGAATGATGAGCCGGCCGTGACTCGATACATCGCCGAGCAGGCCCGCGCCGTAGGCGCCGCCAGGGTATACCCGGTCGGCGCGCTTTCCAAGGGTTGTCGGGGTGAGGAGCTCGCCGAGATCGGCGAAATGGTGACGGCCGGCGCCGTGGCTGTTTCCGATTCTCCGGTTTCGATCACCAACGGGCTCCTGATGAGGCGTGCGCTTGAGTACTGCCGCAGCTTTGATGTTCCGATCATGGCGCATCCCCAGGACCCGCTGCTGTCGGATCGGGGCAGCATGAACGAGGGGCTGGTATCCACCCGGATCGGTTTGCGCGGAATGCCGGCCGCTGCCGAGGATGCAATGGTCGCCCGTGACATCCTCCTGGCCGAGCTCACAAAGGGGAGGCTCCACCTGTGTCATCTCAGCACGGCGGGAGCTCTCGATCTTGTACGCCTCGCCCGTCGCAAGGAGTGTCGGGTGACCTGCGAGGTCACTCCCCACCACTTCACGTTGACCGATGAAGATGTGGCCGAGGCCAATTACGACCCTCGGTGGAAGATGAACCCACCACTGCGCACGTCGCGGGACAGGGAAGCTGTGCTACAGGCGATTTACGACGGAACCGTCGACGCTATCGTATCTGACCATGCTCCCCACCACGCCGACGAGAACGAACTCGATTTCGCCGATGCCCCGTTCGGGGTGGTTGGACTCGAAACCGCGGTGTCCGTGGCGTTGGACCAGCTCGTCCATGGACGTGTCATCGGCATCGGCCAGCTCGTCAGGCTGATGTCGACGTCGCCGGCCGCGATTCTGGGACTTCCTGGGGGCACCCTTTCGCCAGGGTCCGTGGCCGACCTCACCCTGCTCGATCTCGGCGCCAGAGTGAAGGTCGACCCGAGCTCGTTCACTTCGAAGGGCCGGAATACACCGTTCGGGGGAATGGCCCTCAGGGGCGCCCCCGCTGTGACCATCATCGGCGGCCGGGTGGTGTGGCAGCGCTAGGAGCGTGGGCCGGATTGGCCCTTGAACGGGCCACAAGCCCCAAACGGCTCAAGGGCCAATCCGGTCCACCCTCCTAGCATGATGCGCTACGCGCATCTCCGGAGACAGGGGAAATATCTTCGCGGGATTTCACGCGTGTCAGGGGGGCCACTTGTCGGCCCCTCGGTCGCACGCCCTAAACAGGCTGTCTATAAAGGCCCGAATTGAATCCAAAACCGCCCCAAGCCGGTCTATTTCTGTAACCGAGAGGTCGGTGGCAGCGCAAGCAAAACCCCAATTCCGGGATGCGCGCAGCGCATCAACTAGGAGCGTGTGCTGCATTGCACCCTCCCAGACCCTCAATAGTCTCCGAAATGCCCATAGGGGGCAATGCAGCACACGCTCCTAGAAAGTATATCTCAGGTCCTTGGTTGTACGTTGCTGTGGTATTCTCCCCCTCCGGCCCTCGCTTTGAGTGGTCGCAGTCCAACGATCGAGGCCAATCATGAACGATAAATCATCCGAAATAAGTGAGTTCGAGGCAGCTCTCCAGGGCGAGATCGGCGTCTCTGTAGTGCGCGTAGGGGACATTGTCGAGGGGACCATCGTGGAGATTCACGGTGACGTCGTCCTCGTCGACGTCGGTGGCAAGGCCGAAGCGGTTTTGTCGCGGGAGGAATTGGATCAACCTGGGACAGGTGACCCTGTCGAGGTCGTGGTGACTGCAGTCGGCGAACAGATCGAGGTTTCTCATCGACTGGCTCTCGAGCAGAAGCTGAAGGGAAAACTGGCCGAAGCGGTGGAGTCAGGTGAAGCCGTCGAAGGCAAGGTCTCCGGCCGCAACAAGGGCGGGTTCGATGTGATCCTGGCCGGTGTTCGTGGATTCTGCCCGATGTCGCAGATTGATGACGCCCGCTCCGATGACATGGACTCCCACCTCGGGCAGACCTACGAGTTCAAGGTTCTCGAGTACGACCCGGACGGTCATAAGCTGGTGGTGTCGCGCGTCGCTCTTCTGCGAGAGGAGCGGGACCGATTGCGTGAGGAAGCGTGGAGCCGTCTCGAAGAGGGCACGGTTGTCGATGGAACCGTAAGATCGGTGACCGATTTCGGGGCGTTCGTCGATCTCGGTGGTGTTGACGGGCTGGTCCACGTGACCGAGATGAGTTTCCAACGCGTCGCCAAGCCGTCCGACGTTGTGACGACCGGTCAGACGGTTCAGGTGAAGATCATCGGTCTTGATCGGGACAAGAACCGGATTTCGTTGAGTATCAAGCAGACCCTAGCTGACCCATGGGAAGCGGCCTCCGAAAACCACCCGGCCCGAAGCGCTTTTGAGGGCACGGTCGTTCGCAAAGCCTCTTTCGGTGTGTTCGTTCAGCTCGAGCCCGGCATCGATGGCCTGCTGCATGTCAGTCAGCTGCCTCCGGGAATGAACCTCGAGAGCGAAGAGTTGGCCGATGGCGCCACGCTCAATGGATGGATCAAAGAGGTTGACCTGGAGAACCGGCGCATTGGGCTGACGCTGCGCCGGCTTCCTGACCGCGATCCCTGGGAACGGATCGAAATGCGCTACCAGGAGGGGCAGACGGTCGAAGGACTTGTCGAGCACGGCACCGACTTCGGCGTATTTGTTGAGCTCGAACCCGGCGTGAGCGCCCTCATTCCGATGTCTGAAACGGGATTGGACAGGGGAGCCGACCCACGGGCAGCCTTCGATCCGGGGGCGAAGATCTTGACCATGGTCATGTCGGTGGACGGTAATCGCCAGCGCATCAGCTTGTCGATCAAGGCCCAACAGCACGACGTCGAGCGCCAGGAGTACCTCAAGCACATGGACAAGGGGCAGGGCACGCAGCCCGAGGGCCCAACCGTGACTGGTTTTGGGGCGGAACTGATGAAGGCGCTCAAGAAGGACGGTTGATTATTTCGTTGTAGGGCGAACCTGTCCTTTAACATCTCCAATCTTTTTCAACAAAAAACTCGGGGTCGTTTCCGACCCCGAGTTTTTTGTTGAAAAAGATTGGAAAAGGGATCAAAACACAAGGGTGCCGACTCAGCGGTAGTCGGCAAGCCAGTCTTGGGCCTCGAGGCCGGGCACGCGGCTGAAGTGGCGGAGGTTGCCGGTGGCGAGGGTGGCGTCGTGGCGAAGGCAAATTGACGCGATGCGAAGGTCAGGCTCGGCAATGGGTGTTCCCAAACGCTCGAGGTCAGCACGGAGTTCTCCATAGATTCCGGCCGACTCGATATCGAAGGCGAGCACTCGAACGTTGGGCCACACCCGTTCCTCGAGGGCCGAGAGGAAATGTTCTGGTCGGGAACTTCGGTAGGCGCCATAGGTCAATTCGCCGGCGGATATAGCTGTAGTTGCCTGGTCGTTAGGGTCAAGGTCAGCAACCCTGCGAATCAGACCAACAGGAGGGGTTGGTCGTAGAACATACGAGATAACATCGGTGTCGAAGACGATCATTCAAATGGTTTTACGATACGGTCGGTCGCATCGTCCCGGGCCACCTGGATGTCCGCGATGAAACCATCGATGTCCGGGTGGTCCTCCCAAGCACCCGCGGCGGCAGCGAGACCGCGGCGCGGTTTATTGGGGACTGGCCGCGCCTCCGTGTTGTCAGGGGGGCCAATGACCGCGACTCTCCGGCCATGGCGTTGAACCCAGATGCTCTCCCCGTGCATTTCGACCCGGTTGAGAATCTCCGAGAACCTGCGCTTCAGTTCGGCCACTCCGAGAGAATATGACATAATGTCCTCCTGACATATAACGTAACATGTCATATTCGTTTTTGCTATTCCATTTCACCCCGACTTAGGAGGGTGTAGTGCATAGAATCGGCGGCGCCTTTCGGGTGTCGTTTGGCCC
>CAZCEX010000308.1:0-4624 GCA_964497785.1 uncultured Thermoanaerobaculia bacterium
CGCCGCCGGGCCGGAGAGTGGCTGTAACCTACGAGAGGTTGGGCCCGCCGTGGCCGCCATTTTCGGCGGGCGGGGCGGCGGGTCCGCGACGATGTTCCAGGGCAAGGCGAGCGATCTGCGCGGACGGGACGAGGCCGTTGAGGTGTTGTGTCGATCGGTGATTGCCGGGTGATTCGAACCCGGCAACGTCGTTGTCCGCGAAATGACCCGTCAGAACAGTGAAGATCATCTGCGGTACAGCAACACTCCAGGCACCGGCCTGTCAGTCGATCACGAACTGCCGAAGTGCAACCGGGACCAGACCGCTGCCGAAAGCGGCGCCGCTGAAAAGCTCGTTCGAGCTCCAGGGGTTGGCCAGCGGCGACCCGTAAACGGCGCCGGCAATGTCGAAGACATAGATGTCGCCGGGCTCGTCTGTGACCAGGTAGAGCTTTCCGTTGCCGTAGGCGAGGCCGTCGATGTCGGTCTGGTTGGCCGGGTAGGGGGCGACGAAAGTGAGGCTCGCGTCAGCCTCGATGATGTAGATGCCGTTGTCGGGGGTGGTGTCGCTGACCGCGTAAAGGGTGTCGGTGTTCGGATCGTAGGTGATCCCGCCGGCGTCGATGGCGGCGTCGACATAATCGCGTTGGAGAGTGAGGTCGCAGGTTGCGGGGCAGTTGGCCGCCACGGCGGGCAGTGAGTAGATCGCCTCGTTGGAGATGTTTTTGCTAAAGAGCAGCTCGCCGGCATTCGGGTCCCAGGCGACGCCGACGGTGGCTGTGGTTGCAGCCTGATAGGTCAGGGTGCAGCAGAGTTCCGGGGCTCCGTTTGCCGGCCAACGGTAAAGCGTTGAGCCCGAGCTGATGTAGACGACGGCGTCGCCGGGCGAGGCGGCCGGGATCATCGCCGCCCCCCAGACCGAATTGCCCGTAAACAGCGGCGTTGTGGTGTTGTCGGCCGGGTCGATCGAGTAGGTCGAGACGGCAGTGTTGTCGATGCCGACGAAGAGCAGGTCGCCCGCTCCGAAGAAACTGTTGGCCTCTGGCGACAGAACTGCTGTCTGTGCTGCGGCCGGAGATTTTTCGACGTGCAACGCACGCTGTTGCTCGAGCACTGTCTCCTCGGTATCCTGGTCGTCGGCGGCCAGCGGACTCACGCTCAAGGCGAAACCTGTGAGAAGAATCACCGTTGCTTTCAATACCTCACGACCCATTTCAGCCTCCATGGTTTTGGCCCAGATCTAAGCCTCGTTGAGATCTTGGTAAGTCCGAGTCTAGCACGTGAGTCTCGGGCAATCTTGTCCTTTACCAGTCTGATCGCGGGACGGAGTAAACGGTTTTTTTCGCTGATGGTCTCTAGCTCTTCGAAAGGGGAGAACATGACCGAAAAGAACATCTTCGCCGTCGTCGCCATCCTGAGCCTCGTGGTTTTTACCGCAACCGCAGGAACCTATGACCGGACCTGCCCCGAACCGGCTGTCATCTTCGACGAGTCCGGAGATATGACCGCGCCGGAGGTAACAAACAAGGTGAACCCGAAGTACCCGGACGAGACCCGAAAAGAAGGGGTTTCGGGCACAGTAGTCCTGGATGCGGTGATCAACTCAGCGGGAGGTGTTGACGGCGTGAGTGTGCTCGAGGACCCGGATCCGCGGCTCTCCGCGGCGGCAGCCGACGCGGTCCGGCAGTGGCAGTTCGAGCCCGCGAGAGATGCGAGTGGAAAACCTGTCGACGTGTGTTTCGTCCTGACTGTCAAGTTCCACCTGAAGTGAATCGGCGACCCCGATCTGCCTATTCCGAACGCCGCCTCTCGAGGGCCCCATGTAGCGGGTGGTGTTATTCTGGACACGAAAGACAGAATTTGTTTTTAAGTCTAGATATTTCGAAAGGTCGGCAAATGAAACACCAAAAGGTGAGACTGTCTACTACGGTATGTCTGTTCATCGTGATGGGTGTTGTCTGTGTACAGCCTGCCGCGGGCGGTTCACTGGGCGAACTGGCCGCTTTGATCGACAGTCCGAAAGCTGGTCGTGCGATCGACGTCGGAGAGAACATCACCATCGGCAGCGGCTCGCTGGTATTGACAGACGCCTCGAAAGTTCGGGAACTGTTGGCTGGGAGCCAACGATGCGGCATTGTCTACACGGGCGGCGGATCGTTCACCTACACCGTGAAAGACCGGTTCAGTATACCGATGGCGGAGCGGAACATCAGGAGAGCCTCAAGCCTGAAGAGTGTCGAGAATGACGGTGTTTTGACGACTCAGATGGAGATCGATGGCGCCGTGATCTGGAGCTGGAGTTTCGGAGGCGGGCAAGCATCGTCGGAGGAGTCGTTGCCGGATTCCCGGGACATCCCGGACTGGGCCCAAAGAATTCTGAACAAGACCTACTTTGGTCGCCCTGCGATGGAGCTCATTACGGCACGAGGGCTCGGTGCTCGCGATACAACGGTCGCTCTGGTCCACGGATCGAAGGAGGATCTTTTCCTGATCGTCGATCCAGTGATCGACAAGCTCGAAACTTTGTATCGGATCGACAAGGTCGACGATACCCAGGCATTCAACTACGAATATCACTATCTGGAAGAACTTGCGGCACAGCCCATCGGCCGCCGGTGGATGGACCGCTTCCCAGCGCCCCTGGTCGTCGTGCACGAGGCTATCCAGGTCGACAACGACGAGCACGACCATGTCACGGTGAGCACCCGGAGCGACCTCCAGGCGACCCGCCCAAGGGTCGGTGTGTGGAGGGTCGATCTGATCCAACGGCGAGTGAAGAACGAGAAGATCCTGCCCAATACCGTCCTCTCAGTGAAAGTCAACGGCCGGCCCGCCGATTTCGTCCACAGGGACGGTGAGCTCTTGGTTGCGCTCGATCCTCCCCCCGCCGCAGGGGCGAAGACCGTAGTCGAGGTGGTCAATCAGGGGCGGTTGGCCCTTCATCCGACCAGCGGCAACTACTGGTCGCTCGGTACCTGGGCCTGGTACCCGCAGCCACCCTGGAACGGTGAGTTCGCGACTATCGACCTCGAGTTGCGTGTGCCAGATTCCTACACTCCTTTTGCAAGTGGGAATCGGGTGTCGCTGGACAGCGTAGATGGCTTCACTACGCTCAAGACGTCCCTCGACAAACCCGTTCAGTTCCCGGTCATGGCGGCCGGCAAGTACCACCTCTTCGAGGACGAGCAGGATGGTGTCACCTGTCGCGTCGGTTCGTACATCTTTGGCGACAAAAAGGCCGCTCAACGCCTCATGACCAATTTTTTTGCTGCCGCAGATTTTTATAGTGAGGTTTTCGGTGTGTCCTATCCGTACCGAGATATGGATGTCATCGAAATCGACCTGTGGGGGTTCGGACAAGCCCCCCCTGGGGTGATCTTTATCACGCAGGAGGCTTTCGAACCTCTCGGAGATTACGTGTCGAGTTTCTTCTCGGGAGGTGTGAACGAACGTTTCGTACACGAGGTAGCCCATACCTGGTGGGGGCAGATCGTGAAAATGGATGCTCCAGAGGAACAGTGGATTTCGGAGAGCTTCGCAGAGTACTCGGCTGCGCTTTGCCTGGAGGCCATGAAGGGCGGCGGAAAAAAAGGCGCCCGCGAGTTCCAGGCCCTTCTCAACGGGTGGCAAGCACGGTCGCGGGGAGTCGGTGACAAGGCCAGCATCTATCTCGCCAACCACCTTTCATTTCACAATCAGAAGGATCGAGAGGAGAGGACTCATCTTCTGTACTCGAAGGGGCCTTTGGTCATTCATGCGCTTCGCCTGGAGTTGCAGAAGCACTATGGAAACAAAAAAGAAGGCGACCGGCAATTCGTGGTTCTCCTGAGTTCCTTTGTCAAAAACTTTCAGTTCAAGTGGGCGACGACTCAAAATCTGATCGGCATCCTCAATCAAATGACGGGCAAGGACTGGCAGCCGTGGTTCGATCTCTATGTCTACGGGAGCGAGATGCCCGAGATCGATTGACCTGGGTCAATGGCAAATAGTCGTTGATGGTGGAAGCTCTCTCCATGAGTGATAAACCAAAGCTGGCCGTGCTGCAAAAGGGATTCCGCCCGTTCTTCCTCCTCGGGGGTCTGTATGGCGCTGCGCTGGTCGCGTGGTGGGCGCGCACCTACGACGACACCCTGACGGGTGATCCAGGGCTCGAGGGCATCGCGTGGCACAGCCACGAGATGATCTTCGGCTTCACGGCGGCGATCCTTGCCGGGTTCCTGCTCACTGCGGTCGAGAACTGGACGGACCGCAAGACGGCGCACGGCGGGCTGTTGATCGCGATGGTGGCCGTCTGGGCCATCGGTCGGCTGGTCGGCGTCGGTGGCGTCACCGCGACGATTGCCGGCTTCGCCGAGCTCAGCTTCTTGCCGATGCTGACGGTGGTGATCGGAATACCGCTGATCCTCGCCGGCAGCCGCCGCAACTACTTGCTCCTGGCATTGATACCGGCGCTTTGGCTGTGCGACGTCGCCCACCACCTGCGCACATCGGGCCTGCTGCCGCAGGCTTCGTTGCGCGGCGACCTGGTTGCGGTTGACCTCATTGTCGTCATCCTCGTCATCATCACCGGCCGCATCGTGCCGATGTTCACGCGCAACGCGCTCCAGGACCAACGGATTCAGGCCATCCCCGGGCTCAACACCGC
>CAZCEX010000308.1:4724-5860 GCA_964497785.1 uncultured Thermoanaerobaculia bacterium
ACCCTCGGCCACACCGGCCGAGCGCTCAAGGCGTCAGCACCGATGACCCTTGCGTTCGCTGCTATCACCGCAAGCGCTCTGGCGCGCGTATTCGGTCCGTGGTTCTGGCCCCAGCAATCCCGTTTGGCCCTGATGATCTCGGCTGGTTGCTGGGCGGTGGCCTTCGCCATCTACGTTGTGGTCAATGCACGATTCCTGATGACGCCGCGACCGGATGGGAAGCCTGGGTAGAGATTCAAGATCAGCGCCGAATACTCCTACACGTTTAAGGGCCGTGACACACTCTCTTTGACGTGGAAGGTGATGCTGAGCTGGTTCGGGCCGCCCAACGGGGCGATGAGAGAGCATTCGGTGCCCTCGTGGAACGGCACTGGGGTCGGTTGGTCTCATTCGCTCGCTCGATGGTCGGTGTAGCGGATGCGGAGGACGCCGCTCAGGAGGGCTTCGTGGTGGCGTGGCGCAAGCTCGATGACCTGCGCAGTCCGGAGGCCTTCGGCGCCTGGATGATGCGCCTGCTGGCGCGCTCGTGTTGGCGGCGCAGCAAGAAACAGTGGCCGGTGGTGACCCTGGACGCGGTGGCAGAGCTCGAGGACCCTACAGCCGGGAGGGTGGAGAGTGACCTCGATGTCGAAAGAATGTTATCCCTGCTGGCGCCGCGCCAGCGGTCAGTGATGTATCTGACGGTAGTCGAAGGCATGAGTGATCGCGAGGTCGGCGAGGTGCTGGGGATCAATGCCGGGTCGGTGCGGGCGCACCGGTTCCAGGCCCGTGAGCGGTTGCGGACCGTGCTCGTGGGCGATGGAGGATAGGAAAATGGGTGACGAGCTCGATCGTTTTGACGACGCTCTCCGGAAGTGGGCGAGCAGACCTCCGGGTCGGACTGGCGCCGAGGCGGCGCGGGCCGTCACGGAGGCGATTCACGGGCAACGACGCCGGCGGTTGGCCCGGTGGTCGGGCCTGGCTGCAGCAGCCGCTCTGGTGATCGCCATTTCCGCCGGTGTTGTGTGGCGGCCGGAGATACCACCGAACGTCGTGTCGGCCGCCGGTGACATCCGCACCGCAGGGCTCGGCGATGGTGTCGTGCTGATGTGGTTGGATGACGAGACGCCGCTCTACATGACCTTCCAGGCGACCGC
>CAZCEX010000309.1:0-5859 GCA_964497785.1 uncultured Thermoanaerobaculia bacterium
TTCAAATAAAAACTTTGCGCTCTTTGCGTCTTTGCGTTTCAAATGCCCTATATGGCTTTCTGGCCGTCTTTCGCGATCAACCTGACTCAGGTGTATCGCCTTGATGCGGGTCAACTGAAGTGGGCCACCAGGAGCGTTGGGTACAGAGATCCCCAGGTTCAGGTGAGGAACTCCTTCACCCGTTCGATCACCACCTCGGGCTGCTCGACGACGACGGCATGCCCAGCACCCTCGATGATCTCGAATTGTGCATCGGCAATCGCCTCTGCCAGCCCCTTTGCGCGATGCAACGGCACGAAAGCATCCAGCTCGGCGGCGAGCACGAGGGTAGGACAGCGGATCTGACCCAGCTCATCCCCAAGGCGCAGAGAATGGGCCGAATCGAGCAGGCCGATCAATCCTTCGAACCAGGCATCGGGCAATGAGCCGATCTGACGCCGTCGTTCAGCACGATCCTCCTCGTGCACTTCACGGTAGGCCGGCGAGTAGACGACCGGCTCGAGCACGTCGAAGAGTTGGCCTCGGTCAGATCCTTCGAGAGACTCGACACATCCTTGTCTCCACCGCTCAACCTCATCGGCCATCTGCTCGTCGAAACCATCCGCCGAAGCGATCGTCACCAGAGATCGCACGCGGCCCGGGTGCAGCGCCGCGACGAGGCTTCCGACGACACCGCCGAAGGATGTGCCGACGATATGAACCGAATTCAGGGCGAGAGAATCCAGCAGTCCAACGACATCCCCAACGTGGTCGACGACACGTTTCGGGACGGGCCCCGGCGACAAGAGCTGCCCTCGGAAATCACAGCGAACAACCCGGAAGTCTCTCGCGAGACCTCGGGCGATGAACTCCCATGACGGTACGGTCATCGCGATGCCGTTGAGCAACAACACTGCCGCCCCATTTCCATCCACTCGAGAAAAGAGCACTGGCCGCGGTCCAAGGCGCCCGTCTGTCATGCACCACCCTCACCAGTCGGCATGTCGAAGTCCACCGTTTTCGTATGCATGAACTCCCGAATCGCCGGAAAGAAAATATCCGGGCGCTCGATGTAGACCACATGCCCGCTCTCGGGCACGAGCTCATAACGGCTGTTGGGGAAGATCTCGGCGAGCTTCTCCTGTTGCCACATCGGAATCGCGCGATCGTGGGCCCCAGCGAGGATCAGGGTCGGCGCCTCGACAGCACGATAACCGGGCAGGTTGCTCTCGAGCTCGGCGAAGAACGGATCCTGGGCTTGGGTCAGGCGAATCAGGCAGTAGCGGTAGTTGATGTAGCGGTCGAAAAACCGCTGCCGCATGGCCGCCAGATTTTCGTCCGGAATGTTCTTTACGAAGCGCTCGGAGAAGATCTTTTCGTACATGTAGTGGGTGTAGAGCTCGAAAACCTCTTGGGTACCTCGGTAGAACTGCAGGGAAATCTCCTGGTACATCTGGAAGAGCTTTTCGTGGCTTGCGAGAATACCCGACAGGATCAGCGTATGCAGTCGCTCCGGGTAAAGGCGCGCAAACTCCAGGGCGATGAAACCACCGTACGAAATGCCCATGGGGTGCACCTTGTCGACCCCGTTCTCATCCATGATCAGGGCCAGGTAGCGCGCAAAGTCGGGGATCAAGTAGGGCTCATCCTCCTTTGACGACTCTCCTTGGCCGAGGAAGTCATAAAGGATCACGTCGAACTCATCCGTCAACCGCGGCAAGAAGCCGTACCAGGCTTTGGTATGCATCGCCAATCCGTTGAGCAAGCACACCGCCTCGCGGTCACCGGCGCCGAAGTACTCCCACCACACCTTGTTGCCGTCGACTTCAAGATGTCCGCTGCGATTGGGTTCGATCACATCACCCATTGATGACCTCCATCACGCCGGACGCAACACCGTGCAAACTGACGCACAGATCGGCCCACCGATATTGAAGGTCGCAGCAAGCTTCGCATTGGCCACCTGGAGTTCAGCCGGGGCCTTGCCAAGCAGCTGCCACGCGGCCCAACCGATCATGGCGACGCCGGTGGCGCCCACCGGGTGCCCCTTGGCGATCAAGCCCCCCGAGGTATTGATCCCACATTCACCGTCCACCGCAGCTTTGCCATCGACCCAATACTGAGCACCCTTGCCGTACTCCGCTTTGCCGATGACCTCGGTTCCGATGGCGCCCATCACCGTGAAGCAGTCGTGAATCTCGGCCACATTCACATCCTGAGGACCAACCCCGGCCATCGAGTAGGCCTGCGACATCGCCGCGTAGGCGCCCTGCGGGCGAAGGATGTCGCGCCCACCCTTGAGCAGCGGATCGGTCGCCTGACCCCAGCCGGCGATCTCGATACAATCGGCTTTGGCTACGCCCAATCGCGCCAGACCCTCCTCGGTGGCGACGATCAGCCCCGCATAGCCGTCGGTGATCTGGGAGCAGTCGTAGGTCTTCAGCGGAAGACCCTCGACGATGTAGCGGTTGCGGCCCTGGGCAGTCGCGGCCTCGTCCACCGAAACCTCGATCTTCTGCATCTGGGCATAGGGGTTGTAGCTCGAGTTCGCGTACTCGCGTGATGAGATCTCGGCAAAATCACGCTCGGTGGCGCCATGAGCTGCCATGTAGTCACGCATCACCTCTGCGAAAAGGTGGGGGAAAACGAAGACCTTGCCTTCCCTTTCCTGCGGGTGAGAGAAGTAGCCGAGGACCTCGCCGATGAGCCTACCGTCCATCTTGCCTTCGTCGTTGCGCATCTTCTCGAAACCAACGGCGAGGCCAACGTCACCGAGGCCGAGCTGCAGCTTCTGAATCACACTGAGGATCGCCTGTCCGCCGGAGGCGCAGGCGTTCTCGACGGCCTCGATGGGCTTTGCTTCGAGACCGGGGACCATCGCCACGAGGCCCGCCAGCAGGCCTTGCTGATTCAACGAGAAATGGCAGGTCGCCCCGATCGACGCAACGTCGATGGCGCCAGCCTCTGCGCCGATCTCGGCACAGGTCTCGTTGACCGTCGCGGCGACGATCTCGGGCACGGTCTGGGCAAAGAGCTTGCCGAACTTTGACTGATGATAGGCCGCGATGTAGACGGGTTTCAGCATTCTTCCTCCGTTGAGTGCTCGTCACCGTAGGTCGATGACGGCTTCGATTTTTTTGGTCTTTCTGACAGCGTAGTGAGCTCGGCCTTGACGACCTTCCCGTAGGCCGTACGCGGAAGCTCTGTAACGATCTGGTACCGCTTCGGCACTTTGAACCGGGCAATTCGTTGGGCGAGGAACTCTGCCAGCTCGTCACCCGTCACCCTCTTGTCCGGAGCTTCGACCACGAAGGCAACCCCGACCTCGCCCCAGGTTTCGTGCGCCACACCGACAACTGCCGCGTCGAGCAGACCGGGGTGCTGCAGCAGCACATTCTCGATCTCTGCCGGGTAGATGTTGACACCGCCGGAGATGAACATGTCCTTCGCCCGGCCGGCGATGGTGAAGAAACCATCGCTGTCGACCCTCGCCATGTCGCCGGTGTGAAACCAGCCGTGCTCGTCCATCGCCTGCGCGGTGGCATCGGGGTTCTTCCAGTAGCCGGCGCTCACATGCGGGCCGCGAAAACAGAGCTCACCAACTTCATCGGCGCCGAGCTCGAGGCCATCCGGCCCAACCACGCGCGCCTCGGTGAACATCAGGGGGCGGCCGATCGACCCGGCCTTCAACCACGCTTCTTCATCACTCATTACGAAGCAGTTCACACCGACCTCGGTCAGACCGTACCCCTGGCGCATCACAATCTGACGATCGCGAAAGAGGTCAACGAGGTGACGCGGTAGCGGCGCCCCGCCCGAAATAAACCACCGAACACGCTTGAGGTTCACGCGAGCAAAGCCGGGATCATCCGCGAGCAATTTCCAGATCGTCGGTACGCCGAGAACGACGGTGCACCCTTCTTCCTCGATACTTCGCCAGATCTCGGCAGGCTCGAAGTCGCGGTGCAGGACGATGGTTCCACCCGCGAGCAGGATCGGCGTCAGGAAGGCGCCAAGCCCACCGGCGTGGTAAAGCGGCGTGAAGATCGAGCTCACATCTCTTTCGGTGAGCTGCCAGCAGACGACGGTGTTGTAGGCGTTCCACGCGACCTGGCGGTGCGGCGTGATCACGCCTTTGGGCCGGCCCGTCGTGCCCGAGGTGTAGAGCAGGCAGTATGGGTCCTCCGGTCGGCACTGAGCGAAGTGCGCAGGCGCCGACACCGTCGAGGCGAGCAGTGCCTGCCAACTCACCCTTGGGTCAGTCTGCTCGTCGTCGAGCGCGACCAACTCACCGACCTCGACCAACCCGCATAGCTCCGTCACGGTGTTGCTGTGTTCGCCGTCGTACAGCAGGGCGGACAAGCCGCAATCGGCGGCGATCACCGCCAGTTCTGATGCCGTCAGCCGCGTGCCGAGCGGCACCAGGATGACACCACACTTGCCGGCTGCGCAGAAGACGTCGAGGAACTCGAGCCTGTTCCCGGACAGGATGCCGACCCGGTCGCCGGGGGCGAGTCCGATCCCGTGAATCCACGCCTTTGCCGCCGCCACAGCCCGCTCGTTCATCTCCCGATAGGTCAGACGCCTTCCGGTAGCCACCTCGACGACGGCCGTCGTATCGGGAGACACCCGGCTTCTTTCCCCAATGATGTCAGCGGTGATCATGGGGTTGGCTCCTCCACGAGGATCGGCTCGGGCGGCCCGAGGACCAGGGCCTTCTTGATCATCTGGTAGACCTGGTCCGGGCACTCACGATGGGGAACGTGGCCACAACCCTCGACCCGGTGGAGCCGGGCTCTCGGCAGCTCGTCGAGCATCCGGCGCGCATAGGCCATCGGCAGCAGGCTGTCGGCATCACCCCAGATGAGGTCGACTGGCACGACAAGCTCGCCCAGCCGCCCGTCGAGGAGGTAGTCCTCCATGGTGTCGACTGTCTGGGCGAGGCGTCCTGCCGGCCCTACCCGTGCGTGGCGAACGATATCGTCGAGCACGAAGCCCGGTATCGGGGCTGTGTTCGGCCCCATGAGCCCCTTCATCGTCTCCTTCGCTTCCTGCCGATTCGTTGGGAAGAGGTTGACCGCCGGGTTGTCATGTCTCAGCGCCCCGCCGTTGACGGCGATGATGCGACTCACTCGTTGTGGGTTTTCAAACCCGTAGAGCATGCTGATCCACGCTCCCAGAGAGTTGCCCACCAATACCACCGGTTCGTCGGTGCACCGGTTCTCGAGCACAGCCTCCAGACCCCCGAGCACCACGTCCACACCAAGAGGCCCATCCTTCGGATCGCTCTTCCAATGGCCCGGGAGGTCGGGGATCACCAGGTGGTGGTCTTTAACCAGGCCGGCAACGATCTCGGACCATGCCCCGGCCTGGTCGCCGGCGCCGTGGAGCAAGACCAAACACGGCCCCGAGCCCCCTTCCCACAGCGTCAATCGACCTGAAGGGGTGTCAATACTGTTCTTAACGAGGCCCGCCTTGGACAGAGTCGAACGGCTGATCATCGCATCGACCTTGAGTGGCCGTTTCCAGAGCATCACTCCGCCGGCGACAATGGCAATGGCAGCGATCAAAACAATACAACCGACACACAAGAGAATCTTTTTCATCCAGCTCATGGGCATCCCTCCCCTATGGCATTCTGAAGGCAGCTCCCGCCTGGTTGTAACCAACGCCCGAGCCCACCAGCACCAACAGGTCTCCAGAGGATATCTTGCCCTGCTCAAGCGCATCATCGAGGGCGATCGGCACGCAGGCCGATCCTGTGTAGCCCCACTTCTCCATGACCATGTGAGTCCGCTCCATCGGCAGGCCGAGGTCAGACATCACGAGCTCAATGGACGGCTTGCGGACCTGGGTAAAAATCAGGAAGTCGATGTCCCC
>CAZCEX010000310.1:0-5858 GCA_964497785.1 uncultured Thermoanaerobaculia bacterium
CGGCCCGGAATTTCTTGCCGCACTTCGGCATTGAACGTCGTACTCATATCGATGCAACCGGCGGAGGAGCAATGACCGAAGAATCAACCAAGCATGGATCAAGCGGCCGAGGGCAGGCTGGAGATTCTGACAATCTACGCATTCGAGACGGGCTGAGGTCCGCCTACAGTGACGTCTTCACACCTGAATCTCTCGCAGCTCTTACCGCACTGTGCCATTTCAACCGTGATCGAAAGACTCTGATGGCCGCGAGGATGGCGCGTCGAACGCACCGTTTCCGCAACCACGAACGAATCACTTTTCTCGATCCCGAGGCCCAGATTTCCCGCACCCGACTCACGGTGCAGAACGCCAGAGAGGGCCGATTCGTCGGTTCGGAGATCCCCGCCGACCTCAGGCGTCAATGGATTCAGGGAACCGGACCCGCCGCAAAGCCGAAGGCCACGCTCGAATCGAGCATCCGAAACGTCGCCTACGCCCTGCTTTCGGGCGCCGACGGCTGGATGTTCGACGGCGAAGATGCTCTCGGTCAGATCACATCGATGTCTCTCGACAACCAGCGCAACCTTAAAATGGCGATCCACAGGGACCCGGTCTTCCTCGATTCCGCCCGAGAAGTGGCCGGTGAGATGAACCGCTGGGCAAAGGGCTTCTTCGACCGGGAGATCATCGCCGACTGGCGCACCCAGCTCGATTTCACGACCGTGATCTTTCGCGCTCGCGGCCTCCACCTCGACGACCGCCACATCCGTGATGAGGCCGGCAACGCTCTCGCTGCGTCGATCGTCGACATCGTGCTCTACGTCGTCAACAACTATCAGGCCCTGCAGGCTCGCAACGCGTCGATCGTGCTCTATCTACCGAAGATCCAGACAGCCGAAGAAGCCGCCTTATGGAATGACATGATCTCGGCCCTCGAAGATCACCTGGGTCTCGAGCAGGGAACAATCAAGGTCTACGTATTGGTGGAGCAGCTCGAAGCCACCTTTCAACTGATGGAGATTCGCGCCGCCCTGGGACAGCATTTCGTCGGCTACAACACCGGCCGATGGGACTACATCAACAGCGTCGCTGATGCGATGGCTTGGGACCCGGCTTTCGTCAACCCGAACATCGAAGACATCGTCATGACCTACGGCTACATGCGGGTCTACGAAGATCGTGTCCGCCGTGCCGTCAATACGCCGGACATCAACGGCAACTGCGCCCTCTGGCAGGGCGGTATGGAGCCGAACATCCCTGTCGGTTCGGCCGCAGGGGTGGCGAGCAGCATGGGAAAGGCGGTCGCCGGCGGCGAGCGCGAGCAAAAGGAGGGCGCGAGCGGAAAGTGGGTCGCGCACTGGAAGATGGTGCACATCGTGCGACCGATCTGGGAGAGGGCCGGCGAGTACAATCAGCTCGGCCGTGACTTTCCTGCACTGACCTACGACCAGGAAGATGCCGACGGGCTACTGCTTCTCGAGCCCGCACCACGGACGATTCGCGGCGCCCGTAATCTCCTGAGCGTTGCGCTCCAGTACGGCAACGCCTTTGCCCAGGGATTCCAGGCGGCCGCTCTGAAACCCGCTGACTTTTTCGGCAACGACGACATCCTCTACCTGATGGAGGACATGGCGACCGGGGAGATTCGCCTCAGCATCCTGTGGGAGTGGGTACACAAGAGCGCGACTCTGACCGAGGACGATCCCGAAACAGGGTTGTGTGCCGGAGACGTTTTCTCCAGCGAGGTCTTCGGGCGCTTGCTCGACGAAGAGGTTGACAAGCTGCTCGCTGCTCAAAACAGGGACGTGCATGACGACTCAAAAGGAACCACCCTGCCAATCGCTCGCGAGATCGTCGCAACCTATGTCCTCGAAACAACCAAGGCTCCCTGGTACATCGATCTGCTCAACATCAACCTCAACAACCACGACCTCTACACCGCCCGGGAAAGGATCAGGATCTACATGGACACCTTCAAGAAAAATGGCTCTCGAATCACGGAGAACCTCGACACCACCCCCGATGCGGCGGTGGTCGAGGTTGACCGCTTCACATACGACGTCGCGGAGACCGGCCGCTGGATGAGCAGCCCACGTTTCGACGGAATCACCCGCCTCTACGGCCCCCGCCAGGTCGTCGAACAGCAGGGCACGATCGCGCAAGACCACACAGTAGCCCGTGAGGCTGCGGAAGGGCTTTTCGACCGCCTCGACGAGCTTGGAGCAACACAACGCTCAATCACGACCTTTGGTCCATACTCGCCGAGCCAGGCCGTAACCATGAAGCGTATCGGCATCGAAGGTATCTACCTCGGCGGCTGGGCGACCTCGGCCAAGGGCTCGCTGCACGAAGACCCTGGCGCCGATCTCGCGAGCTACCCACTGAGCCAGGTGCCCGATGAGGCCGCACCGATCGTGCGCGCACTTTTGACCGCCGACAAGAACCAGAAGTACCTACGAGCGCGCATGACCAACGAGCAGCGTACGGCCACCCCAGAGATCGACTATCGACCCTTCATCATCGCCGACGCCGATACCGGCCACGGCGGCGATGCCCACGTCCGCAACCTCGTTCGCAGATTCGTCGAGGTCGGCGTACCCGGCTACCACATCGAGGACCAGAAACCCGGTTGCAAGAAATGCGGCCATCAGGGCGGCAAGGTTCTCGTTCCGGTCGACGAGCAGATCAAGCGCCTCAATGCGGCGCGCTTCCAGCTTGACGTCATGAGGGTCGCCGGCATCATCGTCGCCCGCACCGATGCCGAAGCCGCGACCTTCCTCGACGGCAAGGGAGATGAGCGGGACCAACCTTTCCTGCTCGGCGCCACCAACATCCATGTTCCGCCCTGGAAGGTGGCCTACCTCGCCATCCTCAAGCGCTTCTTCGACCGTGGCGTGACCGAGGTCAACGGCCACCTGCTCTACAACATCTCTGATATGGCCTACCAGGTGGCGGAGGAATGGCTCGATCGTAGCGGCATCTTCGCAGCCCTCGACGAAGGTCTCAAGACCCGCAAGGACACCCACATCGACAAGGTGGTGGATGCAATCGTCGACCGTTTCGCCGAGCAGTGGGAGGCCGAGGCCGGCGTCGAGACCTACGGCCAGGCCGTCGCCGACGCGATGGTTTTCCACATCGACGAGGGTCAGGTATTCGACATCACCGTCGACGAGTGGCTCGATTGGTCGGCAACCGCGTCACTGCACGATGCGCGGGAGCGCGCCCGCTCGATGGGCGTCAACGTCATCTGGGACTGCGAGCTCACCCGCACTCCGGAGGGCTACTACCCGATCAAGGGCGGCATCGAGTACGCCATCGCCAAATCCCTCGCCGTTGCCCCCTTCGCCGACATCATCTGGATGGAGACCAAGACCGCGAACCTGCCCTACGCAAAAAGATTCGCTGACGCCATCCATGCCCATTTCCCGGGGAAGAAGCTGGCCTACAACCTATCTCCATCTTTCAACTGGGATACGACGGGGATGAGCGAGAACGAAATGCGCGACTTTCCCGAAGAGCTCGGCAAGCTCGGTTACGTCTTCAACTTCATTACCTACGGCGGTCACCAGGTTGACGGCATGGCGGCCGAGGAGTTCGCCACTGCCCTCAGGGAGAGCGGCATGCTCGCTCTCGCCCGTCTGCAGCGTAAGATCCGTCTCGTCGAATCGCCCTACAAGACACCGCAGACCCTCGTCGGAGGACCGCGTCTCGACGGCGCGCTGGTGGCCTCCTCGGGCCGCACGGCCACTACCAAGGCGATGGGCAAAGGTTCGACCCAGGTTCAGCACCTCGTACAGGTCGAGGTCCCGCCGAGATTGCTCGAAGAGTGGCTCAAGGTCTGGAGCGAGCAGCACGACATCGCAGACCGTTTCACCGTCGAGCTCAGGCCGCATTCCGCCGGCTCCGAACTCCTGTCCCTGAAGATCTTCAACCGGGCCAAGGTCGAGGTCGCCAGTGCGGTCTTCGCCACAATCCAGGACCGGCGCGGGCAGAACATTCTGTCGATCCGCGATCAAGAAACCGCCGATACCAGCCTGCGCCAGAAGCGCCTCATGACCTTGATCCACCTCTTCCTCATCCACCGCTACAAGGTTGTCTCGATCCATTACGTGAGCCCGACCGACGACAATCAGAAACAGACCGCCGGCATGCTCAAGCTCGGTATTTTCTCTGAAGTCAACACTGAGGTCGGTCACATCATCGTCGCCAGCGTCGACAACGATCGAGTTCAGGCCCTGCTCAACCCCGATCGGGAGGATCTCGGTGCGCTGATAGCGAAGAAGTAGTCTCGAGTCGATTCGAACACCCAAGGCGCGCCCTCAGGGCGCGCCTTTTTTGACGACGATTCTTTCGGGGCATCTCGGGAAATGTCACGCGGTTTGAGCAATCTCAATGGATAATGGTCCTGCGATGGTGCATCTGAGATTGGCGCGCAAAGATAATCGGGAGGAGGTTCCTCTCCACTTCGAGGGCCACGAACTCGCCTTGTGGGCGCGTTTGGGAGGCTGGATTTGTGGAGCCGCCACCACTGGCACTGGGATCATCGTCATGGTCAAGCTCGCAGGCACTAGCGCCGACGTCGGCGGTGCTCTACTGGCGTCCATCGGCGCCGTAACGTTGGCAGCAGTCATCCGTTGCCGCCGCTTCGAAACTGTTATCGGCAAACGCTGGCTCAAGTGGCGCTGCGGCCCATTTCGCAGCGACGTGCCTACCAGTCTGATCAGCAAAGGCGCCTCCCACGCAAGCACAGGGTGGCGACGGCTCTACGCTCCACGCGAGGTCATCGTCGACCTGGAAACCGGTCAATCCGGCCCTACTCTACCCACCGCTGACGCAGACGAACTCATCCACATCCTGATAGTTGGTTACAATGTGGGCGAGGGGTGCGATAGATGAAGCTGGATAATCGTCTCAGGCTGGCGTTCCGCAGAACCCGTGAACGTTTATCCAAGAAACTCCACAAAATGAAGTATTCGAAACAGATCAATCGGCATGTCGCCTCTCTGAGACAGATTGAAGCCAATAATCAGATCGATCGACTCCTGGCAGATCAACGTTATGCGGATCGAAAATGTCTCATTCGTCATGGACGAAAGCTCTACTCCCAGAATCAAGAAGACGGAATGATCCAGGAGATCTTCAGTCGCATTGGTACGACCAATCGGGTTTTTGTGGAATTCGGGATCGGAGACGGACTGGAAAACAATACTCTGGCGTTGTTGTTGCAAGGCTGGACCGGCTTATGGATGGACGGATCCTCTCGTCTTGTCAGAAACATTACCGACCATTTCAAAAGTGTCATCGAGAGTGGAAGACTCAGGCTGTTGGAGGTATTTGTAACGAAAGAGAATGTTGACAAGTTGATATCTTCTCAGATTGACGACGAAGAGATCGACCTCCTGTCAATCGATATCGACGGCAATGATATTCATGTCTTCAATTCCATTTCAACGGTGAATCCTCGTGTCGTGGTGATTGAATACAATGCGAAGTTCTTCCCACCCATCAGGTTTGAAGTCGATTATGACCCTGGTCATTCTTGGCGCCTGGATGACTATATGGGGGCCTCACTGACCACCATAGACGAGAGCTTCAGGGCCAAGGGCTACAGTCTCGTTGGCTGTGATCTGGCAGGCGTGAATGCCTTTTATGTCCGGAATGATCTGATAGAGGACAGATTTCTGGCACCGTTCACGGTTAATAACCACTATGAACCCGCGAGGTATCACCTCGTCGGCACCGGATACGGGCATCCACCTACTCTCCGTTCCGTCGAAAAGGTCCTGGCATCATGCATGCGCAATTTCAGCGATGACCGTTGACCCGCATCAAGGGTATCCCCACAAATCAGGGCGACACCAACCGCAGCGGCATGT
>CAZCEX010000311.1:0-5855 GCA_964497785.1 uncultured Thermoanaerobaculia bacterium
GGTGGAAAGGGTGGTATACCGTGTCCTAGGATGCCCCGATAGGGGCAAAAAAGAGGGGGAGACTCATGGTCAAAAAGGTCCTGGTTGCAGTGGTCATCATTTCATGTGCTGTGGTGGTAGGGGCGCAGGATTCTCGCCTCATGAGATGGCCAGATCTTTCGCAAGAACGTGTCATCTTCACCTACGAGGACGACCTGTGGCTGGTGGACGCGGCGGGGGGAGACGCGCGCCGTATCACGAACCACCCGGGTTCGGAACGATACGCAAAGTTCAGCCCGGACGGGGCAACCATTGCCTTTACGGCTGCCTACGACGGCGGTACGGACGTCTACGTCATGGACGCCCGTGGCGGTGTACCCACCAGGCTGACGTGGCATCCCGGCAGAGAGAGGGTGCTGGGCTGGGTCCCGGACGGCTCCGCGGTACTTTTTCGCGCCGACCGGTTGATGCCTTTTCGAGCCCAGGAGCTCTATGCGGTGTCGGTCTCGGGAGGATTGCCCCAGCGCATGCCTGTCGACCGTGCCGGTCTTGCCGCGATCTCGCCGGATGGCACGATGCTGGCCTACAACCGCATCACCCGCGAGGATCGAACGTGGAAACGCCACCAGGGGGGCACCGCCCAGAACATCTGGCTGGGATCGCTCGAGGCCGGCGACTTTCGACCCGTCACCGACTGGGAGGGTACCGACAACTTCCCGATGTGGGCCGGCGACGACTTGGTATTCACCTCGGACCGTGAAGGTGGAACGCTGAACCTCTTCCGCTTGCGCCCGGACACCGGTGAGGTTGAGGCCCTGACGACCTACGACAACTTCGACGTCAAGAACCCCTCGATGGGGCCGGCAGGGGTGGTCTTCCAGTACGAGGAGGCCCTCCATGTGCTGGACCTCGAGACCGGCGCCGTTCGCCAGGTTCCGGTGGCCATTCGTTCGGACCGGGTGTCGGTCAGGACCGAGCTGGTCAGGGCGGGTGATCACATCGGGTCCTTCCGGCCCTCTCCTGATGGGGAGATGCTTCTCCTCGAGGCTCGGGGGGAGCTGCTGGCACTGCCGATCGACGACGATGAGGAACCTGAGAACCTGACCCGGACCCCGGGCGCGCGAGAGAAGGACGGCGTTTTTTCACCGCAAGGGTCGTTAATTGCCTTCTTCTCGGACCGCTCCGGCGAGGAAGAGCTGTGGGTGATGGGCAGCAATGGGGAGAACGCCCGCCAGCTGACCAACGACGGCGCCGGATTCAGGTTCCGTCCGGTCTGGTCTCCCGACGGTGCCTCCATCCTATACGGTGACAAGAGCTTACGCCTGAATATCGTCGATATCGAGAGTGGCGAGGTGGCCGTAGTCGATCGCGGGGAGTACGACGACGCCTGGTACCGGTGGGGTATCCAGGAGTACGGTTTTTCGCCGGACTCCCGATGGGTCGTCTATACCAAGGTGGAGGGCTCGCTCAACGATTCGATCTTCCTCTATGAGGTGGAGACCGGCCGCAGGGCTCGGATCACAGGCCCTCAGACGAAGGACTGGAGCCCCTCCTTCTCGGTGGACGGCAAATACCTCTTCTTTCTCTCCGACCGCACGCTCGAGCCGATCATGGGTCGGCTCGACCAGAACCACCTCTTTTTGCACATGACCCGCGCCTACTTGGTGCTGCTTGACGCCGATCAGGTCTCACCCCTCGTGAAAGGCGCCGAGGCCGACGAGGAGGATGAGGGCGAGGAGAGCGACGAAAAGACCGACGAAAAGACCGACGACGAGATCGATCCCGTAGATATCGATCTCGAGGGGATCGAGCACAGGGTCCTGCTCGTCGGAGGCATCGCGGCGGGGGACTACGACCGCCTCGAAGCAACCGAAGCCGGCTTCCTCTACCTTTCGCGCACTGATCAGCCCTTCCTCAAGTACCAGGAGGTCACAGATCACGGCGGAGAGGAGCTCGAGCTGTGGGCCTATGACCTTGCCGAAGACGAGTCAGAGAAGGTCATGGACGGGGTGGCGAACTATCACCTGTCGGCCGACGCGCGCCATATGGCCTACAAGGCCGGAGACCAGTACGGCATCGTCGATGCCGGGGCTGAAGCAGAGTCCGGGGACGGCGCCGTCGATCCGGGGTCGATCAAGCTCAGAGTGGACCGCCTTGCGGAGTACCAGCAGATCTTCGACGAGGCGTGGAGAATCCAGCGCGACTGGTTTTACGACCCCTCAATGCACGGAGTCGACTGGCGCGCGGTCGGCGACAAGTACCGTCAATTCGTGCCTTACTGCGGCAACCGCTCCGACCTCAACTACCTGATCGGCGAGATGATCGGTGAGCTCAACGCCGGCCACACCTATGTCTACGGCGGTGACGCGAACACCGGCGGCGCACGCGTCAGGGTCGGCCTGCTGGGCGCCGATTTTGATACTCCGCCCGATGCGCAGTACCACCGGATCGAGCGAATCGTTCCGGGCAACGGGTGGCATCCTTCCGAGCGCTCGCCCCTCGAAGAGCCCGGTTGCAGAATTCGTGAAGGCGATTGGCTGCTGGCCATCAACGGTGAACCGGTCGGCGCGGATGACAACGTATACCAGGTTCTCGAGGACACGGTCGGACGCACGATCACCATTGCCGCGGGCTCGAACCCAACCCTCGACGGGGCCGTCGAGTGCCGGGTGCGACCCACTTCGAGCACCCGGGGTCTGCGCTACAGAGCGTGGGTCGAGGCGAACAGGCGCGTTGTCGACGAGGCCTCAGGAGGGCGTATCGGCTACCTCCACATACCCGACATGATGGACAGCGGCCTCATCGAGTTCGGCCGCGGCTGGTACAACGCTGTCGACAGACAGGGCTTCATCATCGATGTCCGCTACAACGGCGGTGGCTTTGTCGGCGACATGATCATCGACCGGCTCGAGCGCCGATTGTGGTCCTATACCCAGCCACGCGAAGGAAAGCCCATTCCCGGTTCGGAAGGGGTTTCGAACGCTCACCTGGCGCTCATCATCAACCAGGACACGGGTTCCAATGGCGAGTACTTCTCCGAGGCGATCAAGATCAAGGGCCTTGCCCCGGTCATCGGCATGAGGACGTGGGGTGGGGCCGTCGGCATCGAGCCCCATCAGGACCTCGTCGACGGCGGTGTGACCACGCCGCCGCAGTTTGCGCCGTATGGGCTCGACAGGCGGTGGCTCATCGAAGGTCACGGGGTTGTTCCCGACATTGAGGTCGAGAACTGGCCGGTCGACGTCCTGGCGGGAAGAGACGCTCAGCTCGAAGCGGCCGTCGAGAACGTGATGGAACGCGCCGAGGCCGATCCGCGGACCGTGCCTGATCCGCCGGCCTACCCAGACAAGAGCAAACCGTTGAGCACGCCCTGAAGCCCGTGGTACATTTGCCAAGAGCTCATGAACACACCGATCTCCGAGATCATGCCCCTTGTGCACCTCATGGTGCTGTCATTGTGGGGTGGGGTGGTGGCCACTGAAGCGGTGATCGAGGTCATGCCGTTCCGGCGCCCCGAGCTCCACCCGGCTGCTATTCGCTTTCACTACTGGATCGACCTCCTGGTCGAGCTTCCGCTGGTGATTGCAGTGGTCGTGACCGGCGCCACGCTCCTGTATCTGACCGAGGAGATCACGCGACTGCACCTGGTCAAGGTCGCTTTCGGCGGCGCCGCCGTGGCGGTCAACCTGTTCTGCATTGTCATGGTGCTGTGGCGCGCTCGCCGATTCGACGGCGCGGAGGAGGAGGCCACCTGGCGTGCCTCCAGAGTCGTGCTGGCATGTTTCGCCGTCGGCTTGGCGTTCGCCTCGGTGGCCGCGACCTTGGGTTTTCGGCTGGCATTGATGCGGCTTGGGTGAGAGGGCTTGCTTCCGACAAACCTGTACATTATAATGCCCATATGAAGGCGATTACTTACACTGCGGCTCGCGAGAACCTGGCGCAGACGATCGAGCGGGTTTGTGAGGATCACGATCCGGTGATCATCACCAAGCGCAGGGACCAGGCTGTCGTTCTGATGTCCCTTGAAGACTATCAGTCACTCGAGGAGACGTCCTACCTCCAGCGAAGCCCACGCAACGCCAAACGCCTGCGAGAGGCTGTGGAGCAACTGCGAACCGGCAAAGGCAGCGCCCGCGAGCTTCCTGATCTGGAATGAACGTCCTCTTCGCAGATCATGCCTGGGACGACTTCACCTACTGGATTACACACGACCGCAGGATCGCTCGGAGGATCGTCCGCCTGATCAAGGAGATCGAGAGGGATCCCTGGAGTGGGATCGGTAAGCCCGAACCTTTGAAGCACGATCTCGCCGGCTTCTGGTCTCGGCGGATCACCGACGAGCATCGGTTGGTCTACTCAGTCGAAGGCGATCAGATTCTCATCGCCCAGGCCAGGTACCATTACCTAGACTGAGTTCGCACCGTCGTGGTGCCGGTTACAATACTGACTGCCGTTCCGGTTCTTCTGGATCAGGATCAGGGGGTATCCTCTCTTGAAAGCAAAGTACACACGACGTCTTGTTGGTCAGGGCCCAGATCATGTCGGTTAGTCCACGTGTTGTGGGTTTCGCCGGCGCTGTGGTTCTCCTGGCGGTGCTCGCCGCTCCCAAGTTGGTACCGCTCTTTCGGCAGGATGTGACAGCGCCTGTCCCGGAGGAACAGCCGGCGCTGCGGGTTGCCGTTTTCAGGGTAGTACCCGAGGTGATGACAGAAGAGCTCGCTACAACCGGCACGGTGCGCGCCAACGAAGCGGTGGAGATCGTCAGCGAGGTGTCGGGCAAGGTGACGTCCATCTTATTCGAGGAGGGTGCTCGCGTTGAAAAAGGCGAGCTCCTGCTGAAGATCGACGATGAAGAGCTCGCGGCCGAGCGCCAGCGAACCCTTTATAGACTGGATCTGGCAAAGCGGGCAGAAGCAAGACAACGCCGCCTGCTCGACGACGGAGTCATCAGCCCCGAGGTGTACGACGTCGCCCAGGGTGAGCTCAATGTCATGCAGGCCGAGCTCCGCCTGATCGATGCGCAGATGCTCAAGACCGAGATTCGGGCGCCGTTCGGGGGCGTCATCGGGCTGCGTTGGGTCAGCTTGGGGAGCTTTCTGTCGACGCAGAAGCGGATTGCGTCCCTACGTGACGTCGACGAGGTCAAGATCGACTTTTTTGTTCCGGAACGCTACGCGGGTCTTCTGAAGGCCGGCGGAGAGATCTCCTTCACTGTGCACAGCTCTGAACGCACATTCACAGGTTCGATCTTCGCCATCGAGCCAAGCGTCGACGAGAACACTCGATCCCTCCTGTTGCGTGCGCGGAGCCGGAACGTCGATGGAGTTCTGATTCCCGGCGCCTTTGCCGGCGTCAAGCTCGTGGTGCGCGAGGTGAAGGACGCCCTCAGCGTGCCGTCGATCGCCGTGATCCCGGAGCTCGGAGGCAAGAAGGTTTTCGTATATGAGCAGGGCAAGGCGGAGCCGCGGGTGGTGGAAACGGGCATGCGCAGCGAAGAGAGGGTCGAGATCACCAGTGGCTTGAATGCCGGCGACCTGGTGATCATATCGGGCATCCAGCAGCTGCGGCCCGGACTCGCGGTCATCGCTGATGGGCCCGCCGAGGGCGACGTCGCGCCATGACCCTCTACTCGCTCAGCATCAGGCGGCCGGTGCTGGCCATCGTGATGTCGTTGACCATCGTGCTCTTCGGCGCCATCGGCTTTTCTTTTCTTGGTGTGCGTGAGTTTCCGTCCCTCGATCCACCGAACATCACTGTTTCTACCAACTACCGGGGTGCTTCTGCCGACGTGATCGAGTCCCAGGTGACCGAACCGCTCGAGGAGTCGGTGAACGGTGTGGCCGGCATCCGAACTCTGACCTCGACGAGCCGTGAAG
>CAZCEX010000312.1:0-5839 GCA_964497785.1 uncultured Thermoanaerobaculia bacterium
AACAGGGGGCTCTGCGGGGGCTCTTCTTCGCCCACCCGGGCCGCCCCCTTGCGCCGCCGGAATACTTCGCCAAAACGAAGGTGATGGGGCATGTAGCGGCCGAGGCTATCGTTGCAGAGATTGAGCATTTCTGCGATTCCAACAAAGGGATACCTTTCCGGAATGCAGGTTATTACGACTACAATCGATGGGAAGTATCTTATTCCGGCAGGGCCTGTTGAAATTATAGCCAGCGGGGGGATTTCACATGAAGATTGTGATAGGGTCAAAAAAATCAATCTGCTTGATGCACATTTAGCATCTCTATGCGATACCGTGCTTGATATTATACCTCAGGTGGCGAGGACGGCACCCTGGAAAAGCCAGTTGTTCACTGAGATGTACCAACGATTTATTCACCGTACCATATGCAAAAATTACTCGATTATAAAATAAAAAATTGCATTGCTGATCATAGGAGGTTAAAAGTGAAGGAAACTAGACCCATAAACAAGAAATTAAATTACTCCGACACTATGCTGAACCAAATCAAACACGATGCAGCCACTCATTATTCCCATAAAATCACTCAACATGGACCATCATTTCAAGGCGTCGATTGGGGCTCGGAAGACGGACAACACATACGTTTTGATCAGCTTACAAAAATGATCGATTTAAAAACGTTACCAGATGTTATTGATTTCGGATGCGGATACGGAGCCTTGCTAGAACATTTATATAAAAGTGGCTACCGCGGGTGCTATCAAGGATTTGATATTTCTGCGGCCATGATCAAAGAAGCCCAGAGCCTTCATGCTGAACGAACGAACACGAAATTTACAACACAGATAGAACAATTAGCGCCTGCAGATTATACCCTGGTCAGTGGTGTGTTTAATGTTAAAATGGGTACGCCGGAAAAAGAATGGCTGCGTTATGTCCTTAGCACCATGGAGCAGGTTTATGAATTAAGCCGGCGGGGATTTGTATTTAATATCCTAAGTGCTGAAACGCCAACAGTTATGCGTGAAAACGATCTGTATTATGCCGATAAAAATTTTATACTGAATTATTGTCGTCATCATTTCAATGCGAAGGTTATTTCCTGGGATGATTATCCACTGAACGATTTTACTGCTTTTGTTCGATTCAACACCAATAAGTAAAAGTTACTGACAGCGGAGGGCTCATCTTCCTTTTTCACAATCATTCATGATTTTCAATTCCTTGAAAAAGCCGCCGCGACATCCTCATAAATCACATCAGCTGCACCTAAAATTTCTATTGGAGGATCATAGCCAATCGATAGCGTCGTTTTAAAATTAATAGCAATTTTCTGAGGCTCTTCGAAAATCTGATTGAGGTCATTAGGCTCCGCACCATTGAACACTTTTGCTATTGTCTCCGCATGGAACTTTCCAACGTGATTGAATCCGGCATGCGACAGGCTGGCTAAAATTCCTAATCTGACTTCCTCTGAACTGGATTGAGAAAACGTTGGTATCTTATGCGAAGTGGTTATTTGCACAATCTTTGAAATACTTCTGCTGCTGGCACCCCCATGGGCAGTGACGTAGATAGCATCGGTTTTTTGCGCTAATTTCTTATAGCAATTGACATATTCTTCTTCTCTTTTTTCTACATCGGCGATGTCGCTTACAGCGTAGCATCTTTCAATATCAAAATTCCGCTCTTTGGCCACCCTCTCGACCATATCAATCGCTGCATAGCTTCTGCCTTCGACGGTGTCCTCATAAACCACGCCCAACTTTTTGAATCCGATCATATCATGAAAAACTTTGATCTGCCTCTTATAACGAAAGAAATCGACATAGGCGTGCAGGTGCGCGAAGCCTGAATCATCGACACTTTTAATGATACCGGCACCCACCGCGTCGCTTGCGGAAATAACTATTGTGTTGGTATGGTGATTGCCATTCGCGAGGTCCTTACCCGCCCAGGTCCCCATCGCGATGATAAGGTCTACATCTTTTTTTGTGGTCAAACGATTAATGACTTCCTTTCCTGTCATTTCCCTTTGATCATCTTCCCATTTAGCACTATAATGAGCATCACTGATAAAATTCAAATAATTGCTGGTAGCACGCGTCGCCAACCAGTACCACAATCCACCTGTTTCCTCACCTTCTAAAGGCGGGAGCAGTTCATCTTCGATCCACCCCATTTTCATCAAGGCTTTGATGGTCTCAGCAAATATCAGCTGATAATCAGCATAAGGACCCCCCTCATAGTAAGCAAGGCGCCATTTTTGACCATTATTGGTGTTGGGAGCGGTGGAAAAAATGCTTTTATCTGCGGCAAACGCCTGCAATTGTGTAACAATAAGCACCATGACAAATAAAAATATTTTATTGGCATGATTCATTGCGGAACTTTTACTTTCTTAAAATGAAGCGATAATGTCACTATTCGACTGATTTTAAGTATATGCAGAACCGAGAAGAGAAGTTTTATGGTTGCTCAATGGTGCTATAGATTTCATCGGCTGCCGCGAGTATGTCAGCATGAAGATAAAATCCAATGAGTTCTGCTGTTTTGAGGTTAATGGCAATATTTTGCGCTTCTTCAAAGACTTGATTTAGCTGACGAGGTTTTGCACCATTAAATATCTGCGATAAAGTCGCCGCAAAAAAACGCCCCGCAGGTTTGAAACCACCAGCCCGTGAAATACTCATAAGAAAACCATATTTTACTTCTTTTGATCCAAATTGTGAGAATGTTGGTATTCGATCGTCATTCGAAGCCGTTACCAGGGCCGGTATGGTTTCGGCGTTTACGCCGCCTTGCACGGTTACGTAAATTGCATCCACGCCATTTTTTATTAGATTTGTAAAACAACTTTTTACGCTCTCACCTGCAAGTTCTTGATTAGCAATATCGCTAATTGTAAAACACCTTTCAATTTCAAATCCACGCTCTTTTGCCACCTTCTCGATCAAATCGATTGCCGCATAACTTCTGCCAGCTACCGTATCTTCATAAGCAACACCCAATTTTTTAAATTTTACCAAATCATAAAATATTTTAACTTGACGTTCATAGCGATAAGGATCAACCCGGGCGTGCACATGGTCGCGGCCCGAGTCTTTGACACTGTTGATGATACCAGAACCGATGGGATCGCTCGTTGACATGACTAAAGTATTGGTTCTGTGTTCATCATTGGCGAGGTCTTTTCCGGCCCAGGTGCCCATTGCAATCATTAGGTCTATATCTTTTTTCTTGGACAAACGATTAATAATTGATTTTGATAATATTTTTCTGGCGTCATTGTCCCAATTGGCGCTGTAAAAAGCATTGTCGACAAATTTCAAATACCCACTCTTCGTGGATGTAGCCAACCATGACCATAGTAATTGTGTATTCTCGTCATCCAGTTTTGGGATTTCTTTCTTTTCAATCCAACCAATGTCCATTAGACCCTGGATGGTACTCGATAGATATCTATAGTAATTTGAATAATTACCACCTTCATAGTAGCCGATGTGCCATTTTACACCATTGTTGGTTTTTGGTAACGTACTGAAATCCACGGCGGCGACTTCATGAAGGGAAAAAATTACTAAGCTCATGGCCATTAATATAGATTTAATGGTTATAGCAATTTTCATCGTATTGTTGCCTCGTTATCAAAACTTTAGTTAGAACAAAATGGATATAAGCGTTAACGATTAGGTCTTTTGTAATGTTCTCATGGTAGCGCTGTCATGCCTTAAATCATGATTTTACAAATTTACAGCCAAATTTTGTATCATGTATCTAACGAGGTGAGGAAATTTCATCGTAAATTTCGTCCGCGGCACCTAAAAGCACCATGGGAGGATCAAAACCAATGATCTCAGCTGTCTTCAAATTGATAGCAATTTTAGGCGGCCCTTCAAATATCTGGTCCAATTGATTCGGTTTTGCACCATTGAATATTTTGGCAAACGTTTTCGCATGAAATAAACCAACATATTTGAAACTGGCGTGTGAAATACTAAGAAGAAATCCGTTTTTAACTTCTTCCGACCCAGATTGAGAGAATGTTGGTATGCGATGCGAATTGGAGATTTCGACCAATTTGGGAACGGTTTTCGCGTTCACGCCACCTTGTAGCGTTACGTATATTGCATCAACATCTTTAACCATTTTGTCAAAGCATTGAATTACACTTTTACCTGCCAGATCTTGATCGGCGATATCGCTTTGTGTATAACAGCGGACAATATCGAATTTCCGATCTGCAGCGACCTTTTCAATTGTATCAATTGAGGCATAGCTTCTGCCATCAACCGTATCTTCATAGGCGACACCCAATTTTTTAAATTCCACAATGTCGTGGAATATCCTAATCTGTCGTTCGTATCTCGAAGGATCGACATGTGCGTGGACAAATTCGAATCCTGAATCTTGATTGTTTTTGATAATACCCGCACCGACTGCATCACTTGCAGTTAGAACCATTGTCGGAGTGGTATGTTTTACGTTGGCCAAATCTTTACCCGCCCAAGTTCCCATGGCGATCATCAGATCGATATCTTTTTTTTGGTTCAATCGAGTAATTATTTTTTCTGCCATATTTGCCCTCAAAGTATCATCCCAATTGGCAGAATAATGCGCATCAGAAACAAATTGTATATAATCGCTTTTGAGTTCGGTTGATAACCATCGCCAAATATTATCGGTCTTCTCGCCTTTTTCTTCTGGAATTGAAGCGCCTTCTACCCAACCAATTTCCATTAAGCCTTTTACTGTGGCAATCAAAGTTCCTTTGTAATCAATGTACTCGCCTCCTTCGCAATAGCCGATCCGCCATTTTTTTCCATGGTTTTTTATCGGATCGATACTGAAGACAGCTTGGTCGGCACTCCATAAGGGTAGAGGTAATATAACAGCGACTATCAATACCGCCATGATCTTAGTAAGATAAAATCTCATAATGAACTCCTTTAAAAAGTTATAATACCCAACAGCCTGCTTCATAATAATTGTGACGATATGTACCATTATATTTGCCCTGGGAATTTTCATATTTTCCCAAACGGTTTGATTTCAAGCGGCATATTACATCGAACATCTATAACGCTGAGGTATTTATCGTGTTTTTGAAAAATAACTTTAGCACTAATTTAAAAAAAAAATTATTTATCAAATTGAAGCCGTCCCTCGGCAAGCTTCGGTGAGGTTTCAACGTAACGATGAACAACTTGATTTTCTGTTCGCTCTCCAATCCCGCCGCAGGCTGTGGGGTTAGCAGTCGTTGTCGCGGTTAAAGCATAATTTTTTCATGTTTTTTCAACTTAGGAAAAAATTCGATAGGAGGAATTGGTTGACCTTTTACCTTTACCTCCAATGGTTACTGGAATTTCAGTAAATCTTGTTCGGGTTCACCAAGCTTTGGGGTTTTTAGGCCCATTTTCTGCTAATCATCAAAAATGTTGAGGATTCAGGTTGAAAATCAAAACTGTCTAAAGATAATTGTAAATAGGCCGAAAACCGTTTCTGAAAGACTTTGAAAGCTTTGTGTTCTGTAAAGCGCACGCAAATAATAACGCTCAACATGAAACAGTGTTCTGATATCATCGTTTTACCGATAATCCTGATTGCACGGCAGTAGCGTTTGGCATTTTCTATTTATGTACCGATACGGCTTTCACCGGTCTAGCTTTTCACAACGGGTATAAAGGATTAAACGTGAATTTAAAAACTGTTGACATAAAAAACAAACTGGCCTTGAGCCAGGATCCTGACTCCCGCGGCAATATTCTTGTGGTCGAAGACAATCTGAAGAACCGCAAGCTGGTCCGAAGCCTGTTGCAGATCAACCACTTCACCGTACTCGAAGCGGGTGATG
>CAZCEX010000313.1:0-5802 GCA_964497785.1 uncultured Thermoanaerobaculia bacterium
ATCAAGAGGGAATGCTGGCGAGTTTTGCAAGAGGCTCAGCTGATAGCTGATCGCTGACAGCTGATCGCCCCAGTTTTGGTTGTCACTCCGCCACCTCGGATCACTTCCAGTGACCCGTGATCCAGTCCTCAACCTCAGGCAACCCACCCTGCAGGATCAGGTACCCGTTGTGCGGTTCGCGCGCAGTGATTTCGTGGTTGATCGGCCGGCGCATCATTTCGAGCACGACGTCATGGTCCAGCGAGTGTCCGAGGACCCAGCCGAGCTTCATGAGGGCAGTTTCGGGCAGCATGTTGTCGAGGGGAACGACGCCGATGTCGAGCAGGTCCCTGCCGGTGTCGTAGACGTACATCTGGGCGTAGCCCCAGAGTGTTTGCACGGTCATCACCACGTGCACGCCGGCTGCGATCGCGCGCTCGAGTGCGGGATAGAGCGGCGCGTTGACGTGGCCGAGCCCGGTGCCGGCGATGACGATGCCACGATAACCCTTCTCAACCAGGGCATCGACGAGGTCCGGGTTCATGCCTGGGTAGTAGTAGAGGATGGTGACGCGATCGTTGTATGCGGTGTCGATCCTGATGCGCCGCTCGGGATCCCTTGGCTGGTACTCGGCGCCGAGGTAGTTGAAACTCTCACGGCTCACCACTGCCAGCGGGATGTCGCTCAAGGTGCGGAAGGTGGAGCGGTATGAGGAGTGCATCTTACGGCACCGTGTGCCTCGGTGAAGCAGACCATAACGATCCGAGGTTGGACCGAACATGCAAATCTGGACCTCGGCGATGTCGCCTTCCCCGGCGGTCTTGACGGCGTGGATGAGATTGAGGGCTGCATCGGAGGAGGGCCGGTCGGACGAACGTTGCGAGCCCACGAGCACGATTGGAACGGGAGAGTTCTGGACCATGAAGCTGAGGACAGCAGCGGTGTGGCCCATCGTATCGGTGCCGTGCCCGATGACGATGCCGTCCGCTCCCGCCTCGACCTCGTGGCCGATCTCTTCGGCCAGAATCTTGTACTGCTCCCAGCCCATGTTTTCTGAAAATACTCCGAAGATCTTGCGGGTCGTGAGGTTACACAGATCGGCAAGCTCGGGGACCGCGCCATAGAGTTCACCGGGGGTAAAGGCAGGAATGACTGCTCCGGTGCGATAGTCGAGCCGGGAGGCAATTGTTCCGCCGGTACCGAGCAGCGTCACCTTCGGGAGGTTGGGCCTTTTCGGGAACTCTTGCTCTGGGATCTTGTAAACGGCCTTTTTGTAGCCAACCTCCACGATCTCGGCGACCCGGTCGACGTGCACGCCGACGTTGTATCCGGTCTTGAGCTTGAGCACGATGTGCAGATCGTCGGAGGTCTCCGACCGTGGAAGCACGACGCCCTCGAAAAGGCTCCCGGCTGTGTTCGTGCAGCGAACGTCGGACCATACGCGAACGCCCCACTCGGCCAGTTTTCCGCGCGCCTGGCCGCGGTATCCCTTGAGTTCGTCGTGTTCCCGATCGCTCATGATCTGATCTCCGCATCGATACTCTTCATCACGTCCTGTGCGGGGACCCGACCACGCAGATCCTCCATGACGATTCCGGCCAGAAAGCGGCCATGCTGCCCGGGACGCGAGTTCGGGTGGTCCGGTCGTCTCGTCCTGATGGTCCTGTCGATGTTCTGGCGCCATTCTCGAGGCTCTTGCCCCAGCCCTTTGGCCGTGACGTATTCCGCAGGGTCAGTCTGTGGGTTGGCCGCCATCCATCGCACGACCTTGTCCCATGCTTCGCCGATCACCGGCTTTATGTTGACGAGCTTGAACCAATCGACCCATTGCTCATCGGTGATGGTGTCGACGGCCACGCCCGCCCTGCGCAGGCCCTTGAACCGCTCCCCGAAGAAGAAGGCCGCGGTCCGGAGGTCAATGCCTGTTTCGGCGACGACCAGGTCGACCAGACGGGCGCCCCCTCGGCGGATGAGATAGTGGGTCGTGCTCTGGGGAATACCGGCCTGGGAGTAGCGCAGCTCTCGCACCCATGGCGGTTCAGGAAGAGTGTCCTTGAGATTCCGAACGCGTTGCCGCTCGATGGCGAGCGGTGGGCTGTCTGTGTCTGGGTACATGCGATCCGGACCGGGCAGAATGCGTTCAAAGTCGGTATGACCGAGCTCAAAGGGCTGCCGAGTCTCCGACGGAACCCCCAATGTGGCGTCGGCGAACCGGAGGCGAATCTCCTCGGCGGCAGTCACGGTGTCTTGCTCGGCCCCCCAGACGACAACCACCGCATCCGAGGGCGTGCAGCCGAGGTGCCGTTGCAGGGCCTTCAGCTCGCCGGGGCTGCCGAGCCAGCCCTGGTCGGTGAGAAGGACTGGACTCTGGTCGAGACCCGCGATGACGCGTACCCGTCCTTTGACCTCGGTGGCGAAGGTCAGCCCAGGTTGCGTGGGGTGTTCGAGCGTACCCGAAAGGCCGATGAGCCGGATGGCGCGGACCGTGAATGGACCTTCGCCGACCTCGAAGCCGAGGCGTCGATCACCCTGGTCGAGGAAACGTTCCCATGCCGCCGGGCGGAGAACATCGATGGTCGATGCAGCGAAGAGCGACGTGACATCCGAGTGCTCGATTCTCAGGTCGTCCGGGTTCACGAAGCCGCGCTGGTGCAGTTCGTCCCGAAGGCGAAGGAGATTGACCTGGCGCACTGCTTCGCCGCGCACCAACGCCGGCGCCCAGCCCGCCTTTGGCACGCCCTTGATCTCGATGCGGGTCCCGCCGCGCACCGAGACGTTCACGTCCTGACGGCTGGCGCCCATGCCGACCCGAACATGACCGGTGGACCGGCACACGCGGCCGACGAGCAGAATGGCCTCCTCGACCTCCTCCGGGGTGCGTAGATCCGGGCCGGTGACGGTCTCGATGAGTGGTATGCCGAGGCGATCGGTACGCCAGACGATGACGTGGCCCCGGTCGGATACTTCCCGACACGAGTCCTCCTCGACGCTGACCTGGGTGATCGTGAGCTCGCGGCCACGGAATGGGAGACGGCCGTTGACGCCGACGATCGCCGTGCGTTGGAAGCCCGTAGGGATCGAGCCGTCGAGGTACTGCTTGCGGGCGATGTGAACCTCATCGACGATGTCGCAGCCGAGCATCAGACATTGCTCGATGCCGACGTCAATGGCCTCCTGGTTGATCAGAAACGGCGGTGTGTCGTCCATTTCATAGGTGCATGTATTGGTCTTATGGAGGAGGTAGATGATGTTCTTTCGGGTCTTGAACTCCATCAAGGCCGTGCCGTCGTACTCACCGAGCTCGGAAAGCGTTGGCCGCATGTGACGCAGCACCGTTCCGTCGTGGGTCTTGGTGTACAGCCCCGCCGGGCAGTGACAGAAGAGCTTGGTATCGGTCAGCAGCTGTTGATGGACCTCGAGCCCAGCTTTGAGACCAACCTCAGCGTAATCCAGTGTGTCCTGCATCTGTCCTCCGGATCAGCCCGGCTGGGTCACCGGGCTGTCGCGGATGATAGCAGCGTCAGAGGCGCTCGCCCCTCACTCGTCAACATATCCCAGGGCCTGCAGCTGTCTGAGGATCTCGGGATCTTGTTCCGCTTGGGATTGGGCCTGGGCCGGGTCCCGGTGACGCCACGCTGCGCTGATCCACGCGTCGGCTTGTAAATCGGGTTGGTGCTGATCGGTCCATTGGCCGTCCTCAAGAGCCACGGCGGCTCGGCTGGTGGCGGAGGGTAGGTCGAAGGTCGAATCGAGCAAGGCTGACAAAGGGTCGCCGGGGATTCCCGTGATTCGAAGGCTGTCGGTCTGGATGTTCTCGGCGACAACGACGAGGCGGCTCTTGGCTCGAACCGCAAACCCGACGGTGCGTCCGTCGATGACGCTCAGGTTCTGGTCCAGGTCCCCTGCGGCCTTGATCTTGGTGATGATGAGCTTCTGAGGATCGGCGGTGGACATCCGTCCGCGCAGGACCGAGTCCGTCCGGTTCTCGATGGTGACCATGAGCCCCCGTTGTCGCTCCTCGAGGTGGTGCCGCGCCCGTTCACGAAGCTCATCGACTTCGGAATCCGTTTCCACGAGGTTGTTGTGCTCTTTGTGGTCTGCGTCGAGGAGGTACAGCTCCTCGCGTCCTTGTGCCGGAGGCCAACCGGTATTGTTGAAGATGTACTTCACCCGGTTGTCGATCCTGAGGGCCAGGCCGTAGTTGGTCTTTGAGGCGTAGCTCCACGCCTCCTTGGGCAGGGCGGTGTCGGCGCCCGACAGCAGAGGAAGCAGGGAGACGCCGTCGATCGTCGCTGGGCCCGGCAGACCTGCGAGATCCAGGATGGTTGGAGCGATGTCGATGAGCCGAACCTGGTGTGCGATTCGGCGACCGCCCTCGACCTTCCCCGGTGCTCTGATCAGGAGAGGAACGAGCACATTGAAGTCATACAGGTGGGCGTGTCCGGCGAGCCCTTTTTCTCCCAGTGCTTCGCCGTGGTCGGAGGTGATGATCACAGCCGTCGTCTCTGCCAGACCGCTTTCTTCCAGAAATGCGAAGAGCAGGCCGAGCTGCGCGTCGGTATAGGCGATGCCGGCGTCGTAGCAATCAACCGCGAGCTGGATCTCGTCGTCGTCCAGGAAGCGCGGCGCCTTGCCGGGGTTGCGCAGCCTGAGACGATGGTTGGCCGTGTATCCATCTTCCGCGTCGAAACCTGTGCTCGGGGCGTCGATGACGCCGTCGAATCGGCTTTCGTTCCAGCGGCCGAAGTAGGGTTGGCGTGGCCTGTAGGGACCGTGGACCTCGTAGGTGTGGAAGAAGGCGAAGAAACGGTGGTCTTGTTGTTCCTTCAGCCAGCTCATGAGGTGGGCCAAACCCTCCTCGAGCTCGAGCGAGCCATCAGGTTGTCCTCGGTGAGCTCGGTAGCTGTCGAAGCCGGCATTGATCCCGAAACGGGGGTCCATGAATCCCCCGCCCGTAATGGCGACCGTCGAGAACCCGGCCTCGGCAAGCGTATTGGTCATGAGGGATACGGCCCCGGGTCGCGGCCCGTGGTTGACACCGTGCGTGACGGCGTCCAGACCGGAAAACATCGAGATGTGAGAGGGGAGGGTCCATGGCGCTGGAGCCACCACCGAGTCGAAAGCGACGGCGTGGGCAGAAGACCAAACGTCGAGATTTGGCGAGGTCTTCCGCGGGTAGCCGTACGAAGAAAGATGATCCGCCCGCAACGTGTCTATCGAGATCAGCAGGATGTTCGGGGTTCGGCTGCTCAGGGCCTCTGTCTGACGACGGAGTAGCTTCGGCGAGCCCCACGCCGCCAGCCCGAGGGCGGGGTTGAATGTGTCTGTTGTTGTCACCGAAAAGTCGAGGGCAACGGTATTCGACCGCCGCATCGGGAGCTCGACGTCGATCTCGTGCCAGGTGTCGCCGTCGCCGATGGATGGGTCGATCTCACGGTCCCAAAGGGCCGTAGGTTCGAGGCCCTCGCCGGAGACCCACACCTGGAATCGCACCGGGGTTCGCACCCCGGCCTGCAGACCTGCCGCGAACTCGAGGCGGTCTCCAGGGCGGGCCTCCACCTCCCAGCGGATCGGCTCTTCGACGACCGCAAGCCGGGAAGGGCGGGTTTCGTCGCCGAGCGTCAGCTGCCAGCTCCGGTGAGCAGAGTCTTTGAGTTGTTTTCGGTTGGTCTTATGGACGACTGCACGAAGGGCTCGCAGTCGGAGGATGTGGTTCGGTTTTGAGGTGGGGTGAAGGCGAATGCGGCTGATACTGCCCGTCCAAAGAGGATGTGCCGCGGTGAAGAAAATCAGCGGTTTCTCCGGATCGCTCTCCTCCGAGAC
>CAZCEX010000314.1:0-5741 GCA_964497785.1 uncultured Thermoanaerobaculia bacterium
AAGATTCCTAACATGAAGGTCAATGCGAGATCGTGCACCATGCTCGTTTCGTTGCTTCCACTCCGTGATCGGGTACCTCACAACCGTGATGATTCCGACGCATGTTGCAACCAAATCAGAATGAGGGCGACGCAATCTGCAACTGGGTTGTGATTCGGTATTTTCGCTCGGTGGCTAATTTGTTCCAAAAAAAGAAGTTGCTTTCCCTACACACAAGAGCTTCACCTTGGCAAACATGTTGCTTTAGTCCGGCTCGATGAGAGTTGCTCTTCCGATCTGCCGTGGCCGAATCTCCCCGGTCTTCGACGTGGCCCAGTCCCTGCGACTGATCGACGTCGAAGATCGTGCGGTCATCAGCCATGGCGACCTGACTATCGAAAGCAACCCGGAATCGGTGCTTAACAAGCATGGCGTCAAGGTCTTGATCTGCGCCGGCATCTCTCGGGAAATGGAAAACTCCGTTCGGGCCCAGGGCCTCGAGGTGATCTCGGGGATCTGCGGGTCTCTCGACGAGGTGGTTGAAGCCTATGTGGCAGGCAGGCTCTGCGACGGCAGGTTTGCGATGCCGGGCGGTTGGCGTCACCGCCGGGGGCGGCGGACAAAAGCCACCGGAAGTAGAAATAAGGGAGGAGCCCAGCGTCGGACTCCTTCAGAACCGTGATTTGGAGGTACCAAAATGCCAGGTGGAAATAGGAGAGGACCGAGTGGCCAGGGCCCGATGACAGGGCGAGGTCTGGGTGATTGTGGTAGCGGGCAGATGGCACGCGCCGGCCAAGGCGGTCAGATGGCCCGTGAACGGGGCGGAGGGATGGGCGGCGGCTGGGGCCGAGGCCATCGCAACTGGTTCCATGCCACAGGTCTGACCTGGTGGCAACGTGTCGGCAATGGTCTTCGCGGAACTGCCGACCCGGTCAGCCATGAAGAAGAGATCGCGGAACTGCGCAACCAAATCGGCGTTTATGAGCAGGAGCTTACCGAAGCCAAAAACCGGCTGGGAGAGTTCGAAGCAAAGAAGGACGAACTCAGCTGAGTTCCGCCATTCGCTCAGCCATTGAAAGGAAGTTTGAGTATGAAAATCGCGATTTCGGCGACAGAACCGTCGCTCGATGCAGCCATGGATCAAAGGTTCGGCAGGTGTGCATACTTCGTTGTCGTTGAACCCGACACTATGGATTCTGAAAGTGTACCGAACCTGACCGCCACCCTCGGTTCCGGGGCCGGCATCCAGGCCGCCCGGCTACTCGCGGAAAAAGGGGTCTCGACCGTGCTCACGGGCAACTGCGGCCCGAAGGCCTGGGACACTCTCAGTGCCGCCAACATCAAAGTCGTCGTCGGCTGTTCCGGCTCGGTACTTGACGTTGTCCAGCAATACAAATCCGGCACGTTCAGCCCCACCGAAGGCCCAAACGTCAACGGTCATGCTGGACAGAGGCCACCAGCAGACGATCCCAACTCCCCCATCCAAGTCATGGACGGAGGTGGCGGCCGGGGCATGGGTGGCGGCCGGGGCATGGGTGGCGGCCGGGGCATGGGTGGCGGCCGAGGCACGGGTGGCGGCCGAGGCACGGGTGGCGGCCGGGGACGGTAGGAGAGTGATGGCGGCACGAGAGAGAAGGGTCCTGTGAGAGTAGCTATAGCCAGCGGCAAAGGAGGCACTGGCAAGACCACCGTTGCCACCAACCTCGCCTACGTGGCATCGTGCGGTCATCAATCGGTCGCCTACCTCGACTGCGACGTCGAAGAGCCCAATGGGCACGTCTTTCTTCGGCCGACGATCACCCACCGCGAGACGGTCAACACGGCGATGCCGCTCGTCGATCCCAAGCTGTGTACGCAGTGTGGGGACTGTGGCGAAATCTGCCAGTTTTCTGCCATCGTCTGCCTGGGCGCCAAAGTCCTGGTCTTCCCAGAGCTGTGCCATTCGTGCGGCGGCTGTGGGCTCGTTTGCGCTCCACACGCCATCAGCGAGGTGGATCGTGGGATCGGTGATCTCTCGGTGGGGCAAAGCGGTTCAATCGGATTCGCGCAAGGCCTGCTCAACATCGGCGTGGCAATGAGCCCTCCGGTCATTCGAGCTGTCAAGAGGGCGGCGCCTGCAGCCGAACTGGTGATCATCGATGCACCACCGGGGACCTCGTGCCCGGTCGTCGAGAGCATTCGAGGCTGCGATCTTGTGATTCTGGTGACCGAGCCGACACCGTTCGGTCTGCACGACCTCGGCCTCGCTGTGGAGATGCTGAAAGAGGTGGACATTCCCTGTGAGGTAGTCGTCAACCGTGCGGGCCTGAACGGTTCGGATGTCGACGCATTCTGCCGTGAGAGAGAGATCGAAATCGTCGCCCGGCTCCCCGAGGACCGGAGAGTTGCCGAAGCCTATTCCCGTGGCGTGCTCGCCGCGAAGGCTCTACCGGAGTTTCGGAAACAATATGAAGCGTTGCTAGCACACATCGAGGCCAAGAAATGAAGCAGCTTGTTGTGATCAGTGGCAAGGGCGGAACGGGCAAGACGTCCATTGTGGCTTCCTTCGCGGCCCTTGCGCCGAGCGTCGTATTGGCCGACTGCGACGTTGACGCCGCCGACCTGCACCTTGTCCTGGCGCCAAAGGTGATCTACCGCGAATCCTTTTCCGGGTCCAAGCAGGCAGTGGTCGATACCGACCTCTGCAGCGGGTGTGGCGTCTGTGAGGAGCTCTGTCGCTTCGAGGCCATATCCATGAGCGAATCTGAAGGAGACCGAGGGGGGACGACCGCAATCGTTGACGCTCTCGCCTGCGAGGGATGCGCCGTTTGTGCCTGGTTCTGCCCGGAAAACGCGATCGAGCTCCAGCCGGTGACCGACGGTGAGTGGTTCCGATCGCAGACCCGGCACGGCCCGATGGTTCACGCCAGACTTGCTGCGGCAGCCGAGAGCTCCGGAAAGCTGGTCAGCCTCGTGAGATCGAACGCACGAGAGGCAGCATCGACGCAGGAGCTCGACGTGGTGATTGTGGATGGATCACCTGGCATCGGCTGCCCGGTCATTGCTTCGATCACCGGAGCAGATCTCGCCCTGATCGTCACCGAGCCGACCCTCAGCGGTCTCCACGACCTTGGGCGGGTTCTCGAGTTGACGAGACACTTCGGCATACCCGTCATGGTGCTCGTCAACAAGTACGACCTCAACCTGGAGTTAGCGGCAAAGGCCGAAGAAATGGCCCTCGAAGGCGGTGCACGCCTGGCTGGACGCATTCGTTTCGACCACGCCGTGACTGAAGCCCAGGTCGCAAAAACATCTGTGGTGGAGCACAGCATCAATGGCGCCGCCGCCGACATCACGGACGCCTGGGCCAAGGTGCAGGACACCCTCGGTTCGCTGGCGCCTTCCTTGGCAATGAAGGGATGATTGAAATGGCAGCTGAAGGTAACGGCACACTTCCGGTTAAGAACACGTCAACCAGGGAGGCTGAGGATAACGTCCTGCGCAGGCGCATGGAACAGATCGGCGAGAAGCTCCTCGTGCTGTCGGGCAAGGGCGGGGTCGGCAAGAGCACCGTATCCGCCAACATTTCGGTAGCTCTGGCTCAGGCGGGGAAACGAGTGGGGTTGCTGGACGTGGACGTGCATGGACCGAGTATCCCCAGACTGATGGGACTGGAGGGAAACCGGGTTAACGATGAAGACGGCATGCTCCTGCCGGTTCCCGGTCCCAACGGCGTCAAAGTCATGTCGATGGGTTTTCTTCTGCCCACCAGCGACGATGCGGTGATCTGGAGGGGGCCGAGGAAGTACGGCCTCATCCGTCAGTTCCTGTTGCAGGTCAAGTGGGGCGAGCTGGACTTTCTGATCATCGACGCCCCACCGGGAACTGGTGATGAGCCGATGGCTGTGGCCGAGATGGCGCGACCGGACGCCTCGGCATTGCTCGTAACAACGCCACAGAAGTTGGCCGTTGCCGACGTACGGAGATCTGTCAGCTTCTGCCGGGAGGTCTCTCTGCCCATCCTGGGGATCCTCGAAAACATGAGCGGTTTGGAGTGTCCTTCTTGCAAAGAGCAGATCGACCTCTTCGGGAGCGGCGGTGGTGAAAGGCTCGCCACAGCCATGCAGGTTCCGTTTCTGGGGAAAATACCTCTCGACCCGGCGGTCGTCATCCACGGCGACGAAGGCAGGTCGATTGTCGGCTCGTCCCTGAAAAACCCCTGCTCCAGAGCCTTCACGAAGGTCGTTGAGCGGATCCTCACTGGCAACCACAGTCCGCCCGAGATTGCCCACCAAGAGCCACCATCCCGCATTTCTCAGCATGGGCATGTACAACCCTGATCGTTTTCCGGATGTGCTCGTTCCGGCCCATCGGACATCATGGCCGAGACTCATGAGTAATCATCAGAAAGAGGAGACCTGCACTCTCCAACTCGTGAATGAGTCACGAAATAGTGTGGACCACCACAGCGGAGATCAGAATGAACGTCAACGGAAAACGCGTCTTTGGGCCCGTTCCATCACGGCGGCTGGGGCAGTCCCTGGGAATCGATCCAGTCCCGGCGAAGACCTGCAACTTCAACTGCGTATATTGCCAGCTCGGCCGAACCTCACGGCTGGTCGACAAGCGCAGTGAGTTCTTCCCAGCGGAGGAGATCGTCGGCCAGGTAGAAACCTCCTTGGCCTCGAAGTCCGAAGGCGCCATCGACTGGGTGACGTTCATCGCGTCGGGCGAGACCTGCCTGCACTCGAGTCTCGGATGGATGATTCGCGAGGTCCGAAACTTGACCTCTCTACCGATTGCGGTGATCACCAATGGCTCGCTGTTGGACCAGCCTGAGGTGCAACAGGCTGTGGCAACCGCGGACGCCGTTTTGCCAAGCCTGGACGCAGGAACAGAAGACCTCTACCGGCGCATCAATCGACCCCATCCGAGCTTCACCTTTGAGCGCCACCTGCGCGGGCTCATCGAGTTTCGTCGCGTCTACGACGGTCAGCTATGGCTCGAAATCATGCTCGTGGGCAGATTGAACGACTCCGAGCAGGCGCTTCGAAGAATCGCAGACGCTGTTAGCAGAATCGAGCCGGATGAGATCCACATCAGCCTGCCGACGCGGCCACCGGTGGAGCCCTGGGTGGGTCCACCACAGCGACAAGCCGTTTTGCGGGCGCTCAACATCCTGGGAGACTCAGCCCGGGTCATACCCCCCACAGAAAGAGATTTTGAGTTCACTGTCGATGACGACATCGTCGAAGCGGTGCTGAGGATTGTCACCCGCCACCCAATGAGCCAGGAGGAGCTTGAAAGAGCCCTGGCGCGGTGGTCTCCAGGGTCAGTCCGGGAGGCGCTTACTGAACTGGAGGCTGATGGTCGGGTGCAGGTCATAGGCCGGTTGGGATCCCGTTTCTGGAGCACAACTTCCGCCGACTACATGGAGGGCGCCTCATGACACGAGTAGGCATCATCATCTGTGACCGCTGGCGTCGATGCGCAGGAGGCAAGTGCTTGCGAGCATTGGCTCGACGTGAAGGAGCGTTTCGCCGGTACCGAGGCGAGGAGGTAGAGCTGGTCGGCTACACAACCTGTGACGGGTGTCCCGGAGGAAATGTGGAGTACGCACCGGCGGAGATGAAACGAAACGGTGCGGAGGTGGTTCATCTGGCGACTGGCCTTGTCGTCGGTTATCCCCCATGCCCATACATCGGGGATTTCATCAAATTCATCGAACAGAAATACGGGTTGGAAGTCGTTGTCGGTACCCACCCGATCCCGCAAAATTACTA
>CAZCEX010000315.1:0-5662 GCA_964497785.1 uncultured Thermoanaerobaculia bacterium
ATCAAAGTTGCGAAAAATAGTCGACACCATGATGATTGGCTGTAAGTATCATGGGATGTTTCCGTATATCGTTGACGGCTCGTGCGGCCGTTTCAGGGTCTAAGGTTCGGGAAACGTATCCTTCGATATAGGTCAATAGATCGTCGCAACTTTGATACGCATCATTCGCATTCATCTGAATCTGTGACAGAAAGCTACCTACAGAGCACTCCCTGAAAGTTTTCAGAGAGTGAGCCAAAGCCGGTGATGCTTCTCCAGCCAACTGCATTAGACTTTCTATTTTTGAGGGTTGCCCTGTAGGTACGTCATTCTTTTTTAATCCTAAAGCATAATTCATCGCAGGCTCCTTTGAAATTCGAACTTGTCTCGGTATGTCATGAGTAGAAAAAGAAATGCCGTTAATAAATATAATAAACCCAATTGTGTGATGTTATTAACAACATTGGTTGATATAACCAGCAAACTGAAAACCAATGGTCCTAAAGCTTGACCCACCCGGCTGGTAGCTCGAAAAACTGCAATAGCTTTACCTGCACCAAGACCCTGGGTTACGTTCAGACTAAGCAGATAGGCCCCTTGGGAAGCGATCACAAAGCTACTGGATAAACCGAGCAGAAAAACCGCAACAATGGTGGCGTATATACCGTTAAAAAAATTAAAAATAAGAAAAGTAATGCTACCCAGCAAACAGCCGATAAAAATAAATCGTTTTTTATCGCAGGAAGCATCCACATAGCGACTGATCATTGGGCCCAGATAAATCAGACTAACTCCATAAATCATCAATACACGCCCGATGGTAGCCTGTGAGGCACCTATTGAGTTCAGATAGATTGGGCTGAAATAATTTAAAAACCCAACAACGGCAATGGATGCTGGCAAACTGCTAAAAAGAATCAAGGCAAGTACAATTTTATTTTTGAAAAAAGGCTTCCATCTTGGAAGTACTGTGGTGACCGTGGAATCGCTTGTATACCTACACGATGGTTTCAGCATGGCATGCCTCAGAAAAACAAATGTGTAGATCATCACGGCATAAAGAATAATAGCCCCGAAAAGAAATACAGAACGATAGCCGAAGTGCTCGGCAAGTAATGCACCGGTTGCTCCACCGCATATGCTCCCAGCATAAAGTCCGGCGATAAATTGGGCCAATCCCTGTGTCCGATTGGTAACATCAGTATATTCGATTATAAATCCTTGAGCTGCAAGCAGCATAAATCCGTAACCAATGCCAACCAAAGCGCGGGATATGATGAAATGAAGAATATCCGTCGCCATCCATGAGTAAATTCCACCGGTAGCTGCCAAAAATAGTCCCGTTAAAAAAGGTTCATGCCACCCTCGCCGATCGTTCCAGAATCCACTGATAAAAATTGAAATTCCGACAAATAAAAATTCAACAGATATGGGAAGCCCCATAACCGTATCTTTGGATAGCCCCCAAAACGGGCTGTAGAGCTTTTCCGTATGAAGCGGTAAAAAAGACATAGAAATATCGATTCCAAATAAAAATAAAAACGCAGCAGGTCGCATATAACTATAATGAATTGTGTTCTGCTTAAGTGCTCGTCTATTTGTGGTTTCCAATAACTGGAAAAATAAAATTAGTAGTTCAACAAGAAGAAGTAAAGTTATTACAATAACTGTAAAAAGATCTAAAGCAATATCGAGCAGTGTTTTGTTTAAGAATGTCTTACTGAGTTGTCCGAGTAACAGACCATGACATTGGTCGTCTTTGTCGTGTAGCATATAAATGATGCTTGAAGGTTGGAGAAAGCGGCCTGAAAATGATTCTGTTATTATGGACGACTGATTATAGGATTCACCTTTTATCTTCTGATCATATGAATTCCTTGCTTTGCTTTGATTTATTGGAATCAAGGTAACTGATGATGTTTCTGGATATCGTTCATGCGCCTCATTAAGGTATAAATCCAAGTCAGCAATCATGGAAAAATTAACATCAACGCGCAAAAGCTGTTCAAGCTTATTTGCCAACAACGACAGTATGATATTGGTTTTTGTAAGGCTAAGTCGATGCGCGTCAATATAAAACTGTGATATCGCAAATAGAAAAAATATTATTTGTGTGCCGCTGACGACTAAAAATATCGTTATGGAAATGCGACGCTTAATGTGCCGCGAAATTTTCGTTCGCTTTTTCATTAGCCACGGTATCAATAGGATCAGTAGCAAGGATGATATTATTGACAAAATCGAAACAATCCAAATTGCGAACGTCTTTGAATGTTTTGAAACACCTTTCACATAATCGAGCTCAGTCTGCATTACAATGTAAGATACAACCTGCTGTTGGGGGTTGTGAATCGGTATCAGCAAATAGTAGTATTTCGTGTTATTGATAACCCTAATATCGTTGTTTAAGATAATTGAATCATTTGTGTCAGATTTGACAATGGTGTCAAAGCTAAAATTCTCATTGGATAGCGGGCTTCCGTATAGGAGCTTATACTCATCTGTTAACACAAAAATAGTCGATAGAATTTGCGTTGTGAGGTTAGGTGTCGCCGTATTCAAGGTGTCGTTGAGAACATGTTTGGTCTTTTGGATTAACAGGGCAATATCGGTATTTTGAATTAGCAGATCAATATTGTAGTAATCATCAATATATTTCCCATATCTTAACCCTCCTTCAATTGATTGCTGCAATTCTATCCCGCACGGCGTGAGCATATCCAGGCTGGTTCGAATGTGCGATTTTTCCCACGAGAGGAGGGCAAACCAAACGCTAAATCCTAAAGTTATTACCAAAAGACCAATCGCACCGCCGATCAACTTAAGGTGAGTAATATATTTAAATGCACCTACCTTCGAGATTGCAGCTGAAGGTTTCCCCGGCTGCTGAAACCCTTCTTCAGGAATTGGAATCAAGCCCGATTGAAGTGACGAATCACACATCTTCTTAAGCATTTTTTCCGTCAAGGTTTGATATATTGCAAGGTCCCATTGCTCAGCACCTTATGCACGAATTGTTATCAACTGATCATTTGCAATTCCGTTGGCCATCAAGAGATTACCTATTAACTGCTTCTATTTTCGATACCATTATCCTGTTTATTAAAGAGGAAAGGCGGCAGATGCGATTCATCGTTATCTGTTGTCAAATTTAATTCTTGATTACCAACAGGCACTGAACTCGACGATATCATTTGATATGTTCCGTGATAAACTTTTTTCGGGATGGCGTTAAGCCTCCATCCTTTAAGGGTTTCAGTCACACTTAATTTAGCATCGTGATCGAACCATCGGGCGAGGTGAGGCCATAAATCAACCGGTGTGCTGGAAATCAAATTTAATTGCTGAGCGATATAAGCGACGGCAACAGCGCCAGTCCCACACGACAGGGTTTCTTTATTGATGCCCCTTTCAAAAGTGCGGTATTCCAGAACTGTTGACCCATTTTCAATGATGCGCGCAAAGTTTACATTTATTCCGTTGGGGAAAAGGTCGCGGCGCTGCTTATTGAGATAGAGTCCGATTTGGCGTAGTAGCCATCCACCGAAGCTGTAGCGCTTTTCTTCCCGACCTTCGATATTCAGGACAGTTCCTGGTGAGATGAATATCAACTCTTTCAACTCTGAAATAGACAGCCCTGAATCAATAAATATCACTAAATGCGGCTCACCCGTAAACACCAGATAACCAGCTATCCTAAGTTCGTCCTGGTCGGTAAATGGTTTTAAATCATTGCTGCGAAGCCGTATTTTAACATCGTTAACGCCATGGATGGTGTCCGTGCAAGGAAAAATCGCTTGAGGAGAAGCAAGATTGCTGGGGGTCTTTTGAGGTATGCCCAGGTCCACCCACATACCTGGACGAGTTCCTGCACTACCGATCTCCACTTCCAATGGCTGCGCAGTTGGAATACGGGTTAATATTTTAGTACGCTGGACACCATGTTGATGGTACAGATAGTCAGCGATGCACATTAAGCCATTGCCACACGAATAAGCCTCACTACCATCGGGTTCAAACATTCTAAAGATATAGCGTGCCGATATCAAATCCGGGGCTTTGGGCCAATAATTGCTGAATTTATTAATTCGCATAAGGTTGGAATGGCTGGCATTTTCGATAACCAGGAGGTTGTCACATCCAATCCCAAAATTTACATTGGTTGCATACCACGCAAACTCTCGTTTCATTGATTCAGAGAGTTGACCCGCACGGGTATCGTCGACGATGACGAAATTATTGCCGTGAGCCGTATATTTTATGAAACGTAATTGATCTGTCATGATGGCTTCTTTCATTGATTCAAAGTTTAATGTGATAGTGTTTGTTTCCTACAATAATTACATTGACTTTTTGATAGTCTTCTCATAATGTATCGCTTCAATATGGTCTGGCTTAAAATTTTATCGCCAGCCACTTTAACAAACCACCGTACAACTTCGCTAATTCACACCCGCCCGGAGGTAACCATGGCAGACAAACCTGTAAAAAGATTTGGTCAAGTTGCGATTGAACATGGTTTCATCACCCTTGAACAACTCACATCTGCCCTTGCATTGCAAGCTCAGGAGAACTTAAAAGACGGATGTCACCAACTCATTGGAGAAATTTTAGTCAATCAAGAATTCATAACTGAACAACAAGTCAAAGAAGTCCTGGAAATAATGAACCAGCAAATGATAAGTAAAATATCAATCGGACGATAGTTCCACAGTATCACTTTATGTGAATCGTTCATTATTTTATGGCAACCTATACTTCACTATCTTATCGATATTGTTTTCGCTGATTCAAGCTGGCATTTCCATCGCACATGTCCGATCAACCTCATCATTCGTTTTCGTTTGGAACGATATCTCTTTATCGAAAATTGGAATGACCATTGAAAATTTACTACCGCAGTTTTCGCCTTCACTTTCTACCCACAGGGCACCCATGTGCAAGGATATAAATTGTCTGCACAATGAAAGGCCTAAGCCTGTGCCTTGAAATCGACGATTACTAGACGATTCTACTTGTTCAAATGGATTGAATATCCGTTTAATGTCATTATGTTTAATCCCGATACCCGTATCAGAGACCGAAATCAGAAAATACTGAGATGATTCGGCGGTGTCTCGGTTATGTTCCAAAATAGGGTTACTTGGATCATCTTCGTAGATGGTGCCATCCTCCAGGTGATCCGCAATTTGCTTGATAGGAACAACCTTCGCCGAAAGTTCTATTTTACCATTATCAAGTGTGAATTTAATTGCATTGGACAGTAAGTTGTACAATACTTGTTTTATTTTACGCTCATCTGCGATGATGGTGTCTGGGATTTCATCAATCCTTGTTGATAATCGGATTTGATGCTTCATGGCCTTTTCTTTGATCATAATAAAGGCGTTATCTAAAATTGCCCGCATAGATATCGGTGAAACCTGAAGTTCCATTTTGCCGGCTTCGATTTTTGATAAATCTAAAATGTCATTTATCAGCGATAGAAGATGGCGGCTACTGTCAAGTACGTCGTTTAAATATTCTTCCTGGTCAGCATTTAAATCTCCTAAATTTTTATCGACGACTAATTCGGTGAATCCGATGATGTGGTTAAGTGGGGTTCGAAGTTCATGGCTCATATTAGCAAGAAACTCGCTTTTAGATCGATTGGCCTCTTCAGCCATCTCTTTTTTTATTCGTT
>CAZCEX010000316.1:0-5657 GCA_964497785.1 uncultured Thermoanaerobaculia bacterium
CGGGCCTGGATCATGGCGCCTCCCGCCGAGTCTCCTTCGGTGATGAAGAGCGTCGTCTCCTCCCGCCTCTTTCCTTTGGCATCCGAGAGGTGGACCTTGCAGTCGATGAGCTTGGGAATGCGGATCGCTACCTTCTTGGCGCGCTCGCGGGCCTCTTTTTTGATCGCCGAGAGCTCTTTGCGCACCTTCTGATTCTGCTTGACCTTGGAGATGAGCTTTTCGGCTTCGCTTTGGTTGCGGTGCAGCCAGAGCACCACCTCGTCCTTGACGGTATTGACGATCCAGGAGCGAATCTCGGTCGAGCCGAGCTTGTTCTTTGTCTGGCTCTCAAATACCGGGTCCTGGAGCTTGATCGCCACCGCGCCGATCAGCCCTTCGCGCACGTCCTCTCCAGCGAAGCCGCTCTTCGCGAATTCATTGACTCCCTTGAGCACGCCTTCGCGGAAAGCGCTCTGGTGGGTTCCGCCGTCGTTGGTGTACTGGCCGTTGACGAAGCTGAAGTAGGTCTGGCCGTAGGCGTGGGTGTGGGTGAAGGCGAACTCGAGTCGGTCGAGCTTGCAGTGCAGCGACTCGTACACGGTCGGCTCGGTGCCGATTTCATTTTCGAGCAAGTCGGCGAGGCCGTTCTTCGCCGAAAACCGTTGCCCGTTGTAGATGAGCGTGAGTCCAGTATTGAGAAAGGCGTAGTACTGGAGCCGGTGCTCGATGTACTCCTCTCGCCAGTCGTACTCTCCGAAGATCTCGGGGTCGGGCACGAACCGTATCACCGTGCCGTTGTTGGCCTTGGAGTCTTTGCCGCCTTTCTGGGCGACGATCCTGCCGCGCTCAAACCGAGCTTTCATGAACTTGCCGTCGCGGTGAGAAGCGACCTCGAAATCGGACGACAAGGCGTTTACGGCCTTGGTTCCGACGCCGTTGAGCCCAACGGAAAACTGGAAGACGTCGTCGTTGTACTTGCCGCCGGTATTGATCTGACTGACGCAGTCGACGACCTTGCCGAGGGGAATGCCGCGCCCGAAATCGCGGATCGTGATCTCGGGGCCGTTGCGGTTGATCTCGATCTTGCGACCTTCGCCCATGATGAACTCGTCGACCGAGTTGTCAATCACCTCTTTGAGCATGACGTAGATGCCGTCGGCGGGGTTGCTTCCATCGCCGATGCGGCCGATGTACATGCCGGTGCGAAGCCGGATGTGTTCCAGTGCATCGAGGGTCTGAATTGCCTTTTCGTCATAGACGATCTTGACCTTGCTTGCCATGGCTCCTCGTTGGGGCTGCCGTTCACGCCCCATGTACGCCGCTAGGATAACACCGAGAAGGGCGGGTCAGGGTTGAACGTCGATCGCCGCTGCGTGATTCGATGATGTGATAGAGGGCACAAACCGAGCTGGATAAAGTCGTGGCCAACCGATGGGTCTGGACGGCAAAAAGGTTCGACCAGCCTACCTGTCGCATCTCGGCGGGCTCGTTCGGAGACCCTGTGGTGTGTGATCTAAACCTCTTTGTTTACATCGAGTTCTGTTGTGGATGACGGTGGTTGCCCGGGGCGAGCCTTAATCGCGAATCGTCGACGCAAGTCCCTCACAGCCGAGGGTTTGTCAATCAGTGACAGCCAGTGGTACACTTTTCCCGTGCACATCAGCCATGTGGACCTGAATCAAGGTGATATCCCGAGGAGGTGGAGTATGAAGGCGATTGGACGGCTCGCGCTTATCGGCGTGGTCCTGTTGGCAGGTATTCCGGCCTGGGCGCAGAACCTGCAAACCATTTACGAGAACGATTTCGAGACGCCAGTTGGACTGGAGTGGTCGCACGACCTGCGCAATACGACCCCGAATGCGACCCGGACCTTTCTCGGCCGCTTTTCGGACGACAATGTCGTGCTCAACCTCGACTTCTTGCCGGATCACTGTGCCGTCACGGTCTCTTTTGATCTCCTGGTGATCGGTAGCTGGGAGGGGTCGGTCGGGTACTTCGCCGGTCCCGATATCTGGGATCTGAATGCTTCGGTTCCCGGCGACTGCTGCCCGGTGGAGAACCTCCTCCATACGACGTTCGCCCGCTGCGACTGTCATTATCAGGCTTACCCCGACACCTATCCCCACGCCTACAACCCGGGGACCACCGGGGCGGACGAGATCGATAGCCTCGGCTACGATTACGATTCGGTCTACAACATGAGCTTCACCTTCTACCACCACCAGGACGCTCTCCAGCTGAGCTTCGCAGGCTCGCCGATGTTGCAGGGTTGGCCTGATGAGACCTGGGGCGTCGACAACATCTTAGTCGAGCTCGACATGGACAGCTGTTGCCGCGGCGTGCGTAAGCTCCCGGCGATGTTCAATCCGGGTACGCCACTGGCGGTGGCGGTCGAAATCAACCCGAACCCGCAAACCCAGGCCTACGTCGTCGAAGAAACGGCGCCGATGGGTTGGGGAGTGGGCGATATCACCGAAGGTGGGTCGATCGACCCGGCAACCGGCACCATCAAGTGGGGACCGTTCTTCGGCGACGCGCCGCGCACCCTGAGGTACGAGGTCTATGTTCCGGCCGAAGCGGCCGGCGCCATCGATTTCTCCGGCTGGGTATCGGTTGACGGCGATACCGAAACCATATGCGGCGATTCCCAGGTCGAAGGTGGGGCCTATCACCCCGCGGACGTCGATACCGACTGGCAAATCTCCGGCGCCGAAGCGAGCGCCTACGCGGCGGCCTGGCGGCTGGGTGAAGAGTGGCCCATCGCGCCGGCCATGATCCCCGCCAACTTCGTCACCATCGCGGGCATGATCTGGCGGGATGGCGAGACGTATCAGTTCATCGACGGCGTTTCGCCGCCGTGGGTACCGACCGGCGGCGGCAAGTCGGCGGGTGGGACCATCGAGACCCACGCCGATTCCCACGTCTATCGGGCCAGCTCTGTGGTGACGTTGTCTCTCGACGTGAAGCCTGCCGAAGGAACCCGGGCCTACGTCATCGAGGAGGTCTTGCCCGAAGGATGGTCGCTCGTCGATGCCGGTGAGGCTTCTTTCGACCAGACGACAGGAACCCTTCGCTTCGGCCCCTTCTTCGACGATAACCAGCGCACCCTGAGTTACGAGGTCAAGGCCCCCGCTCAGAGCCATGGCATCACGGTCTTCAAGGCGGCAGGCTCTTTCGACGGAGCCGAAGTCAGGGCCGATGGCGCGTGGATGGTCGAGTCGGGTGGTGTCGGCAGTTCCTCAATGGACGTCGCTGAGTAAGACACATCGATACAATGTCAGGGGCGGCTTCGGCCGCCCCTTTTTTTGTCATTGCGGTTTTTGGGGTCCCCCACCCACGCAGATACCGGATCCCCCTCCCGAGCCCGTTGCCGTTAACGTTGCCGGATGCCGGCCGGGGGTAAACCCCGGCCCTACTGGCCTCATCCATCGTGACCTCACCGCAAATCCATCCCGGGGTTTGACACAGCGCACGTTGGGCCGGGGTTTACCCCCGGCCGCAGCCTCTGCCCCTGATGACTGACGCTGTATCTGTCGCTGATTACTGTTGCCGCCGCTGTCGGCTGCCGCTGCCTCCGTACTCGTTTCGCAGTACCCTGCGCATCAGCTTGCCTGAGGCGGTGCGGGGCAGGGTGTCTCGAACGACGAGGTCGTTGATTCGAAACAGGGGGTTGAGGTGGCTGGAAAGCATCGCCTGGAGCTCACCCCTCAAGCCGTCAACCGGCTCTTCGTCGGTGAGTCGTACGAAGACAATGAGAAGGTCGCCTCCGCCGGTGGGCGGACGCACCGCGACTGCGGCAGCTTCTTGAACATTGGCGTGGAGTTCGAGGGCGCGTTCAAGCTCCTTCGAAGACACCTTGATCCCGCCGAGGTTCATCGTATCGTCGGCGCGGCCCTGGGCCCGGAAGAAACCGCCGGGCAGCCGGAGGAGCTGGTCGCCGTGGCGCCTCAGCACCTCGTCATTCGGCCCCGGTGGGCAGCCGTCGTAGTACACCTCCGCGTGGTTGCGATTGAGCAATCTTTCGGAGAGGCCGATGGACGGCGGCACCAGGAAGACCTCACCCTCTGCACCCTCGGGAGCGGTTGTGCCATCGCCGTCAAGGATGACGAGGTCGAGACCGAGGGCGGGCGTCGTAAACGATGCCGGTGAGGCCGGTTGGGCGAGTGACCCGGTGATGTAGGCACCGCCGATCTCGGTGCCGCCGCAGTACTCGATCATCGGCGCCGCAAAACCCGTACGCGACATCAGCCACAGCATGTCCTCTCCGTTGGAGGGCTCGCCCGTCGAGCTGAAAACGCGGATGCCGCTCCAGTCGACACCGTCGCAGGCGTTCGACTCTCGCCAGGCGCGCACGAGCGACGGCACGACCCCGAGCATGGTGACTCCGGCTTTTTCGATGAAACGGGCAAACCCGGGGCCGGACGGCAACCCCTCATAAAGGGCGATTGCGGCCCGGTTGACCAGCCCCGCGTAGATCAGCCAAGGCCCCATCATCCAGCCGATGTTCGTCGGCCAGGCGACCACATCACCAGATCGAATATCCTGGTGGAAATGGCCGTCCATCGCGCATTTGAGGGGTGTTATCTGGGTCCAGGGGATCGCTTTTGGGTCGCCTGTGGTGCCCGAGGAGAAGAGGATGTTGGTGACGCTGTCAGGAGTTCCAGGGACGGCAGCAAAGGGCTGGCCCGGGCCCAGAAAATCGTCCCACAGTATGTCTCCCTCTCTGAGGTCGGCGCGTGACTTCGAAGCACGTGGGATCACCACGGCCGGAGGGGCATTGGCCGCCTTGACCTTGGTGTAGAGCTCGATCGTGCGCCCACCCCGTGAGAACTCATCGACGGTGACGACCGCACCGGCATTGCCCAGGCGGAAACGTTTTTCAACCTCCTCGGCCGCGAAGCTGTCGGCGATCGAAATCACTGGATGGCCGGCCCGAACGACCCCAAGGTATGCGGCGACACACTCGAGGGTCATTGGCATGTATAGGGCGACCCCGGCACCGGCATCGAGACCCATGCTGATGACGCCGTGGGCGACGCGGTCGACCAGGTGTTCGAGCTCGCCAAAGGTGGTCCTGTGCGGTTCTGTCTGCTGTTCACCACCCGAGATCACCGCGGTATCGTTTTTGTCCCCGGTGAAGCATGCCCGGGTGATGTCGAGGCTGGCGCCTTCGAGCCAACGGGGGTGGAGCGGGTCCGCCGAGCCGAGAACGGCCTTCGGCGGAGCAGAGAACGGGATTCCAAGACGGTCGACGACTGCCGTCCAGAAAGAGCCCTTTTCGTTGACCGACCACTGGAAGAGCTTGTCGAATCCGGGGATCCCCTGCTCAGTCGTGAACCGGAAGAGATTGCTGCCTACTGATCTCGCGAGCTCCGGAACCCAGGCGACCGGCGGGCCGAGCTCGAAGCTCCTGCCTGCATAGATGTGATCGAATCGGCGCCGTTGCTCGTCGAACCCGGGCGGGCTGTCGCTGCGAACCTCGGTCTCGACATACTCGATCCAGGCTCTTACCTGTGGGTCATACCCGGCCATCAGCTCCTCCACTGCGTGCAACATCCTTGCGTTGCCGGTGATTTCATCTGGTACGTGCTCAGCCTCTTGAAAAGCGCGCCAGCATTCCCTTTTGATGCGAGATCCAGAATCCTCGGACAGGGGTAAACCCTGTCCCTACAATAATA
>CAZCEX010000317.1:0-5656 GCA_964497785.1 uncultured Thermoanaerobaculia bacterium
AAGAGGACATCGCGATCGAGTACCTCGCGGCGCCGATCGAGATCCTCCGTGACGACGAGGGCAAGGTTCGCGCGATGATGGTGCAGCGAATGGAGCTCGGTGAGCCCGATGATTCGGGTCGGCGACGTCCCGTGCCAATCGAAGGCGACACCTATGAGCTGGCAGTTGAGACCGTGATCACGGCCGTGAGCCAGAAACCCGCTCTTGGGGATCTCGGGTCGAAGGAGCTTGGTGACGGCTGGCTCAACGCCGACGACTGGGGACGCACGGGTGTCGACGGTATCTGGACCGGTGGAGACAACATCAACCTCGGTATCGCGACCACCTCGATTGGCCAGGGGCGCAAGGCGGCGCTGAGCATTCACGCCACGCTCCAGGGGATCGAGCTGAAGGACGAGATCGAGGTCAAGCCGATCCTGCACGACAAGATCAAGATGGATTGGTACGAGTCGCAGGAGCGCGGCGAACGTTTTGTCGCCAAGGCGGAAGACCGGCTCGCGAAACCATTTGACGAGGTCGATCTCGGGCTCGAGGCCGAGGCGGCGCTCGCCGAGGTCAGGCGGTGCTTCAGCTGCGGCAAGTGCTTCGGTTGTGAGAACTGCTGGATGTACTGTCAGAACAACTGTTTCACCAAACTGCAGCAACCGGCGCACGGGTCTTTCTATAAGCTCAAGCTCGATGTGTGCGACGGCTGCAAGAAGTGCTGGGAGGAATGTCCCTGCGGCTTCATCCTCGGCGAGTAGCCGAGGCGATGCCCGGGGCCGGGAAGCGTAGCTGTTGATGAAGCTGGAAACACCTCGCGTAGCCATTGCCGGCCTTGCCGGCGACAGCGGCAAGACCCTGGTGACTCTGGGTCTGGCGCGAGCCTGTGTTGAACGCGGGCTCGCCGTTGCCGGCTACAAGAAGGGCCCAGATTACATCGATGCTGCGTGGCTCGCGGCGGCGACGGGTTGCCCGTGCCGCAATCTCGACACTTTTTTCATGAACGAAACGTCAATCGGCAGGTCGGTGGCGGCTGGCGCCGCCGCCGACCTTTTATTGATCGAAGGCAACCGTGGACTCTACGACGGCGTCGATGCCGGGGGGAGCCACTCGACCGCGGAGCTCGCAAAGAAGCTCGGGTCGCCGGTGGTCCTGGTCGTCAACGTCACAAAGCAGACGCGTACCGCTGCTGCCGTGGTGCTCGGCTGTCGTGAAATGGACCCCGATTTGGACCTGGCCGGGGTGATCTTGAACCGTGTTGGTACGGCCCGGCAGGAGAGGGTCCTGAGGGAGGCGATCGAAACCGCGACCGGTATTCCGGTGGTCGGAGCGATTCCTCGCCTTGGCGCCGCTGATTTTTTGCCGAGCCGACACCTCGGGCTGATGACCGTTGCCGAGCATCCGCAACGTGACAAGGCTATTGCGCTGAGTGCCGACATTGTCTCCAAGCATGTTGACCTCGGCCATATCCTCGAGATTTCAAGGCGGGCGCGGGCGGTCGAGATCCCCTTCGTTGAGGCGCCGAAGTTGGACTTTCCGGTCACTATCGGGTTTTTTTCCGATCCTGCATTCAGCTTCTACTACCCCGAAAACCTTGAGATGCTCACGCAGGCCGGCGCCCGACTGGTGCCGATTTCGCCAGCAACAGACTCGGACCTCCCCGACGTCGACGCCGTTTACATCGGCGGTGGTTTCCCGGAGGTTCATGCAACCAGGCTCGCTGAGAATGGTCAGTTTGCTGAGCGTCTGCGTTCGCAAGTCGAAGCCGGTTTGCCAGTCTACGCCGAGTGCGGTGGTCTGATGTACCTTGGGCGTGAGCTGCTGGTCGATGGTGTTACCTACCAGATGGCCGGCGTGCTCGATCTGGTGATCGAACAGACCAGCCGGCCTCAGGGCCATGGGTACGAGGTCGCGCGGGTTGTGGGGGAGAATCCCTACTTCGAGCAAGGTGTCGTGCTCACTGGGCACGAGTTTCACTACTCGAAGATCGTTGGCGGCGCCGACCGCGATCTCGCCGTGCTCGAGCTCGAGAGGGGCACGGGCTGTGGCGAGGGGCGCGACGGCCTCGTCAAGGGGCGGGTGTGGGCCTCGTATCTGCACCTGCACGCCCTCGGCACGCCGGAGTGGGCAGAGGGTCTGTTGAACATGTCTGTACACGCCGCAGCCGAGCGTGCTGCGTCGAGAGCAGCATGGGCCTGAAGGGACGGATCATGGAGCTGATTCGGCGGGGTGATAACGACGGGCTCGAGCGTTTGGCCGAAACTGAGCCTCGGGTGGCGCGTCATCTCCTCGGCAGGCTCTGGGATGTGGACGAATCGACCCGGACGATGTCCGCAAAGGCCCTTGGTGTGATCGCCGAGGCCCATCCGGACCTCGGCCTGGAATTGACCCGCCGGCTCATGTGGGCCCTCAATGACGAATCCGCGATGAATGGGGTGTACGGTTTGGCCGCTCTCGGCGAGATCGGCCGACACAACCCCACGCTCTTCGCCCCCTTCGCAGGGCCAATGTCCGCCTACTTGTGGGACGACGGTCTGCGATTGGGGATCCTGAAGGCGCTTGCGCAGATCCACGAAGAGGCGCCGGAGATCACGATGGATATCCGAGACATGGTCGAGCGTTTCGCCGATCCTGGTTGTCCGGAGGAATACGAATTGGTTCGTCGGATTCTCGGAGAGAAGGGTGAATATGATGAAGCGTGAGAGGCAGAAAGACCGGATCGCCAGGTGCCTGCAAGAGGTTGAAGAACATCCGGATCGTGCCTCGGGTTTTTACAACCTGGGGCTCGCCTACAACGTCTCGGGCCGGATCAAGCAGGCCGAAGAGGCCTATCTGCGGGCTGTCGAGCGTGATCCCACATTGGTGCAGGCATGGATCAATCTCGGGGGAGTGCGCCTGATGCGCTGGGAGTTCCAGGGTTGCCTGGAAGCCGCGCAAAGGGCGGCCGATCTCGACGAAAATCTGGTGTTGGCGCACTTCAATATGGGGCAGGCATATCTCTACCTCAATGACCCCGAAAATCTTCTGAAATGCAACAAGCGGGTGCTCGAGCTCGAGCGCGACCACCCGGCGGGACACTACTTCGCGTCGGTGGCTTATCTCACGCTCGATGATCACGGCGCCGCGGAGCGGCACCTGGCACGAGCTATTGAGCTGGGTCACGCTCCGAACCATGAGTTCGTCAAGGCGATGGAAAAGGCGCAGTTGAAAAAGCAACGACAAGAGAACAAGACACTGGTTGAAATAACCGGGGTGGAAACCCCAGGAAATCCAAAGGAGGATTGAAAATGGCAACCTTTACCCAGGGAGACGTGTGTATCGAAGTCGACGAAGACGGTTTCATGCAGGAACCGGAACAATGGAACGAGGATGTGGCTGCAGCTTTGGGATCGACCGAGGGCGTGGACGACCTCACCGAGGACCATTGGAAGGTCGTTAACTATCTTCGCGACTACTACATGGAGTTTGGCGTCGCGCCGATGATCCGCAAGCTTTGCAAGAAGACCGGCTTCAAGCTCAAGGAGATCTATGACCTCTTCCCCTCCGGTCCGGCAAAGGGTGCGTGTAAGGTCGCTGGCCTGCCCAAACCAACCGGCTGCGTTTAATTTTCTAACGGCACTCGACTCGGTGAGCGGTCCGGCTGGGACCGCTCACCGTTCGTCGTACTTATGGAGGCTGGGGTGTCTTCGGCTTAGGGATTCATCCTCGTGGGTGGGTCAGAAACCGATGGTAGTCGCGGGCGTGGGTGATCGCCGGGAAACGGGGTTGACATGATCATCGAGGTGACTCAAGAACAAAGAGCGGCGCTTCTCAACGCGTGGCTCGATCGAGTCGCGCACAGCTATCCGGCCGAGACCTCGCGTTTCCTTCTTGGTACTGGCGATCCGTTCGCCAACCCCGTCGGCGCCGAGCTGAGGAATACTCTGGGGACGATCATCGAGGGTTTTTCCGAGGATTGGCCACTCGATGATCTCGAGCCTGTGCTGGACCGTTTCATTCGCATCAGGGCCGTTCAGGAGTTTTCGCCCGGCGATTCGGTGGCGTTCATTCTGGACCTCAAGGGCCTCGTTCGTGAGCATGTTTCGGGCGCAACGTCCGAGGCGGCGCTGATGGCGGTGGACTCCTGGGTTGATCGTTTGCTTTTGAAGGTATTTTCAGTCTACGTGCGATGCCGCGACGAAATGCACTTCATCCAGGTGAAGGCAATCCGGGCCCAGTCTCTGACGGTCATCGAGCGGCTCAACGCATGGCGGACCAGAAAGTACGAAGTCGAAGAAGATCTGGATTCAGAACCGGAGGAGGCGCATTGAAGACAACGCAGCGCGCTCTCGGTTTGTTGTTTTTGGGTAGGAGGAAGGAGGGGTCGTTTTCATGAGCATCATGCTTTCTCTGATCGCGGTGATCATTATTGCCGTGATCCCTGTACTGGCGGTGGGAGTTGGAGGAGTGGGGGGCGCCGTATTCGGGGTGATCTTGCCCGCCGTCGGTTTCGGAGTGCTCTTTGTGGGGATCGTCCTCCGAGTCCTCAAGTGGGCGCGGGCGCCGGTTCCATTCCGGATTCCCACCACCTGCGGCCAGCAGAAGAGCCTGCCGTGGATCCACAACGACGAGCTGGATAACCCGAGCAATACCTGGGCTGTCATCGGGCGAATGTTGCTCGAAGTGCTCTTTTTTCGGTCCTTGTTCCGCAATACGACGGCCAGGGTCGACGCCGACAACATGAAGGTCAGCTACGCCCCGTCCTACTGGCTGTGGGCGGCGTCGATGCTGTTTCACTGGACGATGCTGGTGGTGGTTCTGCGCCACTTCCGCTTCTTCATCGAGCCGACGCCGGTGTGGATCACGTGGTTGCAGAACCTCGACGGATTCTTCCAGATCGGCGTGCCGGTCATTTATGTATCGACCATTCTGTTCGGCGCAGGGTTGGCATTCTTGCTCGCGCGCCGGCTTTTTGATGCCAAGCTGCGCTACCTCTCACTTCCGGCGGACTACTTCGCCCTGTTCCTTTTGTTGGGAATCGGCATCTCGGGCGCCCTGATGCGCCATATCGACAAGGTCAACATCATGGCGGTGAAAGAGGCCATGGCCAGCTTGACCTCCTTTCAGCTCGTGGCGCCGACCGGAGTGGGTATGTGGTTCTATGTTCACATTACCCTGGTCAGCGTGCTCTTCGCCTACTTCCCGTTCAGCAAGCTGCTGCACGCCCCCGGGGTGTTTCTGAGCCCCACCCGCAACCTCGCAAACAGCAATCGTGAGAAGCGCCATATCAATCCCTGGAACCCCGAGGTCCAGGTCCACACCTACGTCGAGTGGGAAGATCATTTCCGGGACAAGCTCATCGCTTCCGGTTATACGCTGGACAAGGAGTGAGCCATGGCGGAAAAAACACCTCAGGAACTGATTCAGATTGATCTCAATCCGCCGCAGGCGAAATGGGCGGACCCAACCATCGACTTCGAGGCGCGGCGTGGATCGTGGTCCTACCCGGGCGCGGGAAAGAACCTCACGTATATGGGATTCGCCAATCCCCGCCAGTGGTCCCCGGCCGACGACGACTGGCAGCTGCCGGACAACTGGAAGCAGATCATCTTCGACGGGTTCAAGGAACGTCTCGAAAAATTTCGTTCTTTCCGGCTCTTCATGGACATCTGCGTGCGTTGCGGCGCCTGCGCGG
>CAZCEX010000318.1:0-5633 GCA_964497785.1 uncultured Thermoanaerobaculia bacterium
CTTGGATTCGGTCCCATGGCGCTCGCAACGGTCGGCACAGGGGTTTCCGGCCGGGTCTCTAGGGTGAGATACCTGCTCGACACCCACATCTGGCTGTGGAGCCTGCTCGATCCCAGGCGCCTGACGACCCATGCCTCAAAAGCTCTCGAGGATCCCGAAAGCGAGCTCTGGCTCTCCCCTATCAGCCTTTGGGAACTTTCGGTACTCGAGGACCGCGGTCGGGTCAAGCTCACCGATCCGTTCGAGGCGTGGGTCGAACAGGCCCTGGCCATCGCCCCGGTTCGTCAGGCGCCGGTCACTTTGGAAATCGCCCTCGCCACGCGTCGTCCCGACTTGGAGCACCACGACCCCGCGGACCGGTTCATCGCCGCGACAGCATTGGTCCACGACCTGACCCTGATCGCCGCCGACCGGCGGTTGATCGGCACGGCCCAGATCCGAATTCTGGCGAACCGCTGATCAGGTGTGTGGCCGCCGGGGGGGCACGATCCCGCTCTCTCCGTCGGTCGAATCCCCGACCAGGTAGAGCGGCCGCCTCTTGACCTCGTCGTAGACCCGGGCGACGTACTCGCCGAGCACGCCGATCATGATGAGCTGCACACCACCGAGAAAAAGAATCGACGCCATCAACGAGGTGTAGCCCGACCAGCTCACCCCGACGAACTTGAGCACGATGACGACGAAGATGTAGATGAAAGCAAAGGTCGAGACGCCGAACCCGAGCACCGTCGCTGCGCGCAAAGGCATGAAGGAAAACGACATCAGCGCATCGATTGCAAAACGGAGCATCTTCCGGAACGGGTACTTCGTCACTCCGGAGTGACGCGCCTGACGGTGGTACTTCACCGACGTCTGGGGGAACCCGATCCAACTGACGAGACCGCGGATGAAGCGATTGCGTTCCGGCAAGGCACGGAAGGCCTCGATTGCCCGTGGACCCATGAGGCGAAAGTCGCCGGTATCGACCGGTATTTCGACGTCGGTCACGCGGTGCAATACACGGTAGAAAAGGGCCGCTGTGGCCTTTTTCAGCATCGATTCGCCGTCTCTCGACTCGCGTTGGGCGTAGACCACCTCGAAGCCCTCGCGCCATTTCTCGATGAGCTGAGGGATCACCTCCGGCGGATCCTGGAGGTCGGCGTCAATGAGCACGACGGCTTCGCCGTGAGCGGCATCGACACCGGCCGTGACCGCGCACTGGTGACCGAAGTTGCGGGCCAATCTGATGCCGCGCACGCGGGCGTCGGCGGCTGCCAAAACCGCGATGCGCTCCCAGGTCGCATCTTTTGACCCATCGTCGACGATGACGACCTCGTAGCTTGAAACACAGCCTTCGAGACTGGACGCCAATCTCTCGGTGAGTGGACCGAGATTGTCCTCCTCGTTGAAGGCGGGGACCACCACCGTGAGCTCGGGTTGCCTACTCATCGCCCCACCAGTAGAGCAGATCCTCGTCCCCGGTGTCACCTGATGGCTCACCGCGACGCAGCACGATCACCTCGGTACTGCCAATCTGTCCCCACGGCTTCAGGGTGAAGAAGTAGCGCACCCAGTCCTTGAAACCGGGATCTCCGGCGTACATCAGCCACCACGACCGCAGGGGCACGGTTTCACCAACCCATCCCTCGCCGAGGGTCTCGAGGATCTCGGCCTCGTCTTCGGGGTCGCAGAAGACCATGCCCGGCTCGTCGCCCTCCTCTGGGTAGGCCCACGACACGGGCAACCGCCGCCAGTACCAGCTCAGCGGCCACACGGACTGCCCGGTAGCCACGGCAGGCGGCGCATAGCCAAGCTCATACAGAGCCGTGGCTTCACGAGCGGCGGCGACAAACTCCGGGGTCGTCTGCACGAAGTGAAGACTCTCCACTCGTTCTTGGGTTTGAGTGATCTCTTCGAGCACGAAGTTGGCCACCAGAGTCGAGGCCACGGTCGCCGTGACGGCGACGCCGGCGATCAACCGGCTCCACCACCGCCCTCGCGAGCCGAAGGTGCGCGCAAGCTGGGCGCCGGCAAGAGGAATGAAGAACCACACCTGGTGAACCGCCAGCCACGGAACCTTCTCTCCCAGATAGATGTAGATGAACACCGATCCGACAGCCAATGAAGCGAGAAAGAGCTCAATGGTGCGCAATCGCCGGAGACGGCGAATAATCCAGGCGAGCGCTGCCCCGAGGATCAGGAACTCGTATTGCAGAAGCCTCGGAAGGTAGAACCACCAGGGTCCGGGCACCCTTTCGATTGTATGCTGCTGCCACCAGTACACGATGCTCCTGACCGGAAAAAGCCAGTCCTCGGGGTGGGTCAGACCGACCGTGTAGAGGGGGATGGTCACGAGAATGAAAACTGATCCCGCCAGGACGATACCGGCCCACCGTTGGTTCACCCACGTGAAAGAACCGGCCACCGACCGGATAGGACCTCTGACCACGGCGACTACGGCAGCAGCAACGGCCACCAGAGCCGCCGTCACGTATGCATTCTCCTTGGTGGCGAAGGCGAGTCCCGCCCACACGCCCAACCACCCCCACGCGCCGGTCGATCCCCGCAGCACGGCATAAAAGGCGAGAAAAGCAGCCGAAGCGGTCAGCAGCTCGAGGATGTCCATGCGCAGGAAGCGGCCGAAAAAGAGCAGAGTTGGCGAGATGGTCACCAGCAGAGCCATCCACCACGCCGCCTTTTCGCCAAACGGGCGCCGAAGCCGCCACGCCACCGCAATCAGGAGGACCCCGCACAAGGCAATCGGCAGTCGCGCCGTGAAGTCACTGTCGCCGGCAACGACATAGGTGGCGGCAACAGTCATGTAGAGCAGCGGCCCGTGGTAGGTCGGATCGTATCGGTAGGAACGCCCCTGGGCGAGATCCCAGGACAGCTTGGCGTGGATGCTCTCGTCGTGGTGATAGCTGCGGGCATCGAGCTGCCAGAGGTGGAGCACGAGCGACAGCCCAACCAGGACCCACCATCGCCACCGCTTCGCGAAACCGTCCGTCATTCCAGCTCTCCACAGGGCTCATGGAAGACTACCAGGAAACGTTCCGGCCCACACTCGAGGACTCGGGTCCCGGCCTCGCGCACGGCCGCAAGGCCCTGCGCTTCGAAGTCTTCGACCTCGAGGGACCCGACCGCCACGAGGTCGATTCCTTCCTGATCGACCAGCCGCCGAACCTCGGCCGGATCGCCGCACCCGTACAGTTCGTCAACGACTATCCGACGACGATCGGTCTCGGGGAGGATCGAAGGACCTCGCCACACCATCTCGTGGTTCGCCCAGCCGAGCAGGGCCGGCACTCCCGAGACCGCCGACAGCCGGCCGTAGCGGCTGTAGGCCCCACCAACTGCCTCAATCATGGTTCTGCCCTCTCCCCACGACGCCGCTGTCTCAGCGATCTGCCGGTCGCCCGGGTCCATCCAGTCAAGACCTTCCAGCCCTCCCTGCGACGAGCCCAACGATGCCACGGCCACGCTCAGAAGATGAGGCAGGGAAACAGCCACCACCGCCGCAGTCAGTATCCGGCGTGCTCGCGCGCTGCCCCCTCCGATCCTCAGAAGCACCGGCAGCGCGAGGGCAAGCAGCATCCAGGCCTGGATGTATGCCTTGAACACGGTGTTCATGCGGTGCATTCGGTCGCCGTACCCGTCGTCCAGGTACACCATCTCCGGAACGAGAAAAAGAAAGAGCCCGAGGGCAGCCAGGGCGAGGGCCGGCCGATCGCCGTCTCGGCCCGGATCAAAAAGACGGGCCACCAACACCGCGATCGCGACACTGAGGATCACCGTCGTCGGACGCCCGGTTGCGACGCCGGCGATCAACGTCGCAGCGGCGCACGCGGCGACCACGGATCTGGTCCGCAGCCTGTCAGGCCCGCCCCAACCAAAAGCCACCCGGCCAACTGCAAACAGAGCCGGCACCAGGAGCGCACCGCCGTAGAGCAACAGGTCCGAAGCGCCGGTCCAGGCGAAGACCGATCGCACGGCTCGTGTTGGGGGGTCGAAATCGAGGTGGAACGGCATCGCCACCAGCCAGCCGACTGGAAAAGCCGCAACGGCGACAAGCCACCGCAATCTCCCTCCGCGGCCGACGCCGGCCCACCTCCCGTCTCCGAGAACGAACATCAGTCCGACCGCGATCAGGGTCGGCGGCATGGCCCATGGGTTCGCTGCCCAGACGAGCCCGAACATGACTGCCGCCACAGCGGCGAGGCGCACGGAAAACCGGCCGCTCCCGGCAACCGCGGCGATGCCGATGGCCGCCACCGCCAGTGGCATCGACAGCACGTGTGGGTGGAGGTCACCGAGCCAGAAGCTGAACAGGGGAAACTCGGTGATCGCGTCGGGAACCTGCCGTGACGACGCCCACAGATCGAGGGCGCCGATCCGGCCGTTGCCGGCGAGCTGGCGCAGCCCGTCTGGAGTCCCGGCGAATACGCCGAAGAAGGCTGCGATCAGACCACCCTGCCATTTCCCCCCTGCAAGGCGAGAGCCGAGTGCCCACAGGCCGAGGGCAGTGACGCCGCCGAGAAGAAAAACAACGACGTTGAAGCCGACTCCCAGGTGCAGTCCTGCCAGACGGGTCGGCAGTGCCCACGGCAACCCGCCCCAGTAGTAGTAGGGCAAAACCTCCCCCGCCAGCCACATGTCCGGCGGCGGAAAAGCCTCCGCCCTGACGAGGGTCGTGAGGATTCCAAGATCCATCAGCTTCTCGGTCTCGACGATGTCGGGCCGGCCCCAGCGCAACACCGCCACAGCGAGGCTAGCGATGATGAACACACCTTCGGGGATCGCGACCCGCCTCCAGGCATGCCTCCTCCACAGAAGAATTCCCCCGCCGCAAGCGCCGGCCAGGAGGACGACCGCACCGACCCATGGCCACCCCTGGAGTCCGAAGGATCCGGCCCACCAGGCCGGCAGGGCGACGAGGGCCAGGCCTGCGCCGCGTCCGAAGGCCCATGCCTCGGCGTCATCCATGCCCAGCACCACCAACAAGCCGTAGCCTGCAAGCCCGGCCAGGGTCACCAAAGTCAGGAAAAGAAGGAGTTCCACCGCGCGGCGTATTGTACCTGCTCTCGAGCACACCCTTCCTAGCCCACGATTCGAACCTGATATGGGTATATGAACAACCTTGACAAGTCACGGGCGCAGACGGCACACTTCCGCCCACGGCGAACGGATCTCAGCGACAAGTCGCGGTTTCCGCAGAGCTTGGGTGGATTTCACCGCCGGGGCCGATCCGGCGCCACCACTGCAAGATGCCTCAGGCCAAGGCCACACGGCAGCGTGGTGGGACTGTTCGCATTGATGGAGGGTTCATGAACGAACAACTCGACAGGTTCAGCTACGACGACGGGATCGTGCGTAAGTTCGTCTTCGTTACGTGGCTGTGGGGCGTGGTCGGGATGCTGGTCGGTGTGATCGCCGCCCTGCAGCTGGCGGCGCCGTACTTCAACCTCGACCTCCAGTGGATCAGCTTCGGACGCTTGCGCGCGCTGCATACCAATGCGGTCATCTTTGCATTCGCCGGCAACGCAATTTTTGCCGGCGTTTACTACTCGATGCAGCGCCTCCTGAAGGCGCCCATGTTCAGCAAGGCCCTGTCGGCGATCCACTTCTGGGGCTGGCAGTTGATCATCGTAGGCGCG
>CAZCEX010000319.1:0-5619 GCA_964497785.1 uncultured Thermoanaerobaculia bacterium
TGGACCAAACGCCGCCCGAAAGGCGCCGCCAATTCTATTCGGTACACCCTCCTAGGTCCTATTTACTCCTTCTCCCAGACCGGCATCCTTCCAGGCGTATAGGGCGCCCCTGCCTGTTCCAGCTCACCCTCCAGACTGTGGATGCTGCCATCAACCTGCCCGAGGGCTGAGAGTGCCTCCCCGAACCCTGCATTCGCTTCCTGGTAGGCCCGCTCGAAGGTCCCGGTGCTCCCCGATGTCGTCGCCCACAGGGCCGAGATGATCAGGTCGGTCTTGTCCTTGAGGGACATTCGGGCCTGACCCTCGTTCATGACCAGCAACCCGTCACCATTCAGCTGATCGTTGACCTCCCGGAGTCGAACCTTGATGGCGGACAGGGCGACCAGCCAGCTCTCCTCGAGAACGGGCACGCTCAGGATGGCCTGCTCCAGGTAGGGCAGCGCCTCCGTCAGGCGGGCGCGATGGGCATCAGCAGCCGAGATGGCTCGGGACAAGGCAGCCACCTTCTTGTTGAATACATCCAGAGTCTGCCAGTTGGAAGGCGGAATGCTTGCAATATTGAGCGGCTGGCAGGTCAGCGTCTGAGTCGTACCAATCTGGGTGAGACTTTCTCCCTGGTACCTGTACATGGCCACCCGGTACTCACCTGGTGGGACCATGTAGCCAAGCTCCGGAGAGTCCCACGGAATTGAATCATCGTACGGCTGAAGGGAGACCGGACCGACCGGACTGGTTCGAAAGTCCCAAACCACGCGTTGCACACCGGCCTTGCTCGGTTTTTTGATCTTGCGGATGGCCCGGCCTTCGGTATCGGAGATCACGAAGAGCAGAAAGGGGTCCTCCTCGTTTGCTTCCATCTTTCGTTCGTCGTAGCTCGGGAGGTCGACGTTCTTGCCCTCTTCCTGCAGTTTCTTCTCCGCCTCGTTGCGGAGCGCCTTCAGTGACTTGTGGTCTTCCTTGACGTAGTAGGTGATCGCCGCCCCCACCTCGGGGTTCTGCGCGGTGTAGTAACTGGCGCCCTGGAAACCAACACCCGGGAAACCCATCGGGTCGGCCTCGACGAACATCGGTGCATCGGCGACCGAAAAAAGGGCCGCCGGCTCTTCCAGGGTCTCCGGAGTCAGCTGGCGCAGGGGCGAGTAGTCGTCGAGGATATAGACCCCTCGCCCGAAGGTAGAGACCACCAGGTCGTCTTCATCGGATTGAATGTCCAGATCCATGACCTGAACCGCAGCTGGAATCCCGGCCTTCAACTTGACCCACTCAATCGGCTGCGTATTGGATACAAATACCCCGGTCATCGTGCCAACGAAGAGCAGGTTGGGATCGACATGATCCACGCCGACCGTATAGGTCGAGCCGTGCTCCGGAAGGTTGTTGTTGATCGATTCCCAGTGAGCGCCTCCGTCGGTTGTCTTGTAGAGAAACGGATTGAAGTCACCCGCGAAGAAGTTGGTGCAGGCCGCGAAGGCCACGTTCTTGTCGTGGGGCGACGCCACGATATGGTGAATCCGGGCAAAATCCGGAAGTCCATCCAGCTGGGCCTTCTGCCAGGTCGCGCCCCCGTCGTGGGTGTAATGCAGGAGACCGTCCCCGGATCCAGCGTAGAGGCGATTCTCGTCCAGGGGAGACTCCGCCAGGGTCACAACGTGAGCAAAGGACGCCTTGGAGACCAACTCGTCCATGCTCCAGCTGCGGTCCATCAGCCGGTGCAGCTTGGTGGGCACTCCGCGAGTGAGATCCGGACTGATCTCACGCCAGCTCTCTCCCCGATCGTCGGAGCGCAGGACCATGTTGCCGCCGTGATAGAGGCGCTTGTGATCGTGGCTGGAGACGATCAAGGCTGCGTCCCAGTCGAAACGGTAGGCTTCTTCTCCCGGCTGCTCGAAGCTGCGCAGAAACAGGCGTTCACCGGTGCGCTTGTCATAGCGGACGAGGTTGCCGAACTGCCATTGGGAGTACACGATATTCGGGTCTGTCCAGTCGACCTGGGTCTCGAAACCGTCCCCGCCCAGGGTGAAGTACCAGTCGGCATTGGTGATTCCGCTCGAGTTGATGGTCCTGGACGGACCACCGAGACTGTTGTTGTCCTGGGTGCAGATGTAGACGTTATAGAAGGGCTTCTCATTGTCGGCCGTCACCTTGTAGCACTCCGCCAAGGGCAGATTCGCCTTAAAGGCCCACGTCTTGGCCATGTCGAAGGACTCGTACACTCCACCGTCGGTACCAGACAGCAAATGGCGGTTGTCCAACGGGTCGATCCACAACGAGTGATTGTCCACATGCTTCTTGTCTTCGCCCAGCTGCGACCAGGTCTTGCCGCCGTCGATGCTGACCTGGTTGAAAATGTCCATGGCGTACACCCGATTGACGTCTCGGGTGTCACAGAAGAGCTTCTGGCAGTAAAAGGCGTATGACGTGACGTAGTCGCTCACTTTGGTCCAGCTGGCGCCAGCATCCGTGCTCTTGTAGGTTCCTCTCTTTGCTGTGCCGTCCACATCATTGGCATCCACCACCGCGAACAGCACATCCGGGTCCACCGGGGAGATGTCCATGCCTATCCTGCCGACCATGGTTTGGGGCAGACCACCCTCGAGCCGTTTCCAGGTCGTGCCGCCGTCCGTGCTCTTGTAGATCCCGCTCTCGTCTCCGCCCTGCACGATGGTCGTCAGGTAGCGCTGACGCTGATGCGCCACTGTGTACAGGACATCGGGATCCCGGGGGTCCATATGCAGCTCCCAGCAACCGGTGTGATCGCTGGGGTGCAGGACATTGGTCCATGTCTCGCCGCCGTCGGTGGTCTTGAACACACCTCGGTCACCTCCGGACTGCCGGTGCGGCCCGTAGGCGGCCACCCAGACGGTATTTGCATCCTCCGGGTGCACAACGATCTCACCGATTTGCTGGGACTCCTTCAAGCCCGTGTTGACCCAGCTCTTGCCGGCGTCTTCGCTCTTGTAGACCCCATCGCCGGGAACCACATAGGAGTGGGCGTTGTTCTCACCGGTGCCTACCCAGACGACATTCGCATTGCTGGGGTCCAGGGTGACGGCGCCGATGGAAAACGAAGACTGTCCATCAAAAACAGGCGTGAAAGTGACGCCTCTGTTGGTGGTCTTCCAGAGGGACCCGTGCCCGGAAGCGACGTAGTACTCGGACGGGTCCCGGGGATTGACCTCAATGTCAATCACCCGGCCGCCTGTCACCGCCGGGCCAATGCTACGGAAGGCGAGTCCTTCGAGGGAGATCTTCTCCAGGGAGAGGGGGCCTTCCCCTTCGGCGGCCGACTTGACATCGGACCCCTTCGCCTTTTCCTGGGAAGAAAAGGTGAAAAGAGGTTGCAGGAGAAGGAGGCACAGAACGGTGATTCGCAGGGTGGTAATCATCATGTTGGAGATCATAACGCACTGGGCAGTGAGCTACCGGGCACGTCGGGGTTCCTCCTCGGACTTGATCCCCATCTTCACCTATCGTAACCTTCGCCGGTGACCAGACCCAATATCCGTTCTTTCCCGACTCGTATTTTGGCAACAGGCAGAAACCTTGCTCTGATTTCGTTGATGTCGTTGATTCTGCTCGAGGTAACGCTCCGAGTCATGATCCGCTTCGAATTCCTGGATGACCGGATCCCGTTGGCGTCAGTGATTCATACATCGAATTTTCCCGACGGTTGGCAGAGCGTCTCGAGCGACCCGCTCTTCCGGCCATCGCCGGACCCGGAGCTGGAGTACGAGCTGATCCCGAACTCCACCCGGGATCACATCAGGGTCAACTCCTTGGGTTTCCGGGGACCGGAGATTTCGCAGCGTCCAGAGGAGGGCGTGATTCGCATCGCGGTGATCGGCGACTCGGAGACATTCGGCGCCCACCTCGCGGAGGCGGACACGTTTTCTGTTCGCATCGAAAACCGTCTCGAAGAAATCTACCCGCAGAGCCGATTCGAGGTGTTGAACCTCGGCGTTCCCGGCTACAACACCGCCCAGGAGTACCGGCTGTTGCAAACCAAGGTGCTTGGGCTCGCACCGCACATCGTTCTGCTGCGTTACTCGTTCAATGATCCGGCAATCGACGCGCCTCAAATGCTGTTGGGTGGGGGACTATTCGGCAGGAGCTATGTCTACCTCTCATGGCGGTTGCTCACTCGACCGATCACACCCCTGTCGGCGATCTGGGCTGAGAATGAAGGCGACTGGCCGCAGTTTTTCCTCGACCTGCACCGCTCGCAGTACTTCGACATCGTCGAGTCCTTGCTCATCTCTATGGCTTCTGATCTCGACGACCGGGGCATCCCCTTCATTCTCTTCACCGAGCCAGAGATCAGCGCGGGCATCCACCACAACTACCCGTACGACGAGATCCACCACCAGCTCGCCGCCGTGTCCTCTGGACGGTTTGACTTGATCGAGTCTCTCGGCCCGCTCAGGCAGGCGTGCACGGACTCCAAAGAGCTGTGGTACAGCGACCGGGACCCCCACAAGAACGCCTTGGCGAACGAAATCCAGGGACGGTGTGCTGCTGACGGTCTTGTTCCGGTGCTCGAGCAGAACTCTTTGGCACGCTGACTCAGACGCTATTCTTCGCCGAGAAACTGCGAATAGCGTTTCGCCAGATCAGCAGCAATGGCTTCGTGCAGGGTGCTCCCGTGCGCCACCGACGCGAGCGTCGGGTCCGAGCCCATGCGCCCGTCGAAGTAGCGCGTCCTGAAATCGTCCGGGCCGAAGACCGGTCCCGAGGCCGCCGCCTCCCCTTCGATAGCGTCGGCGCAGACATGGTCAGGAAAAGCGTGCCACGCCAAGGACACCTCACTCGCGGTGGCGTGATCGCCGTCGCGATCGCCGAAGAGCCCGACGCTGAGGCGTTCAGCGGCCTCGCATTCCCACCATTCCATCACCATGCACCGGAGATCGCCGGGATCATCGATCAGATTTCCGGCCTCGGCGTAGGCCTCGAAAATGGCAGTATTGAGGCTCGCCGTATTGCCGCCGTGCCCGTTGAGGATGAAGAAGCGGCGATAGCCGTGCTGCGCGAGGGCCAGGATTACGTCGCGCACCACCAAGACCAGGGTCGTAGGACGCAGGGTTACCGAGCCCGGGAATCTCATGTGGTGCAAGGACATGCCATAGCTGATCGTGGGCGCCACCACGGCGTTGGCCCTCTCCCCCACTGTCCACGCCAAGCTCTCGGCACAGATGGCGTCCGTACCAATAAGGCCGGTGGGCCCGTGCTGCTCGGTGGCGCCGGTCGGGATGATCACCCCCCGCGACACTTTCACATGCTCCTCGACCTGCGGCCACGTCATCAACTGCAATCGCATCAGACTCCCCTTTCATACATCATTTTCCCGGCGGTTGGAAGAACGTCCCGAACGACCCCTTTTCCGGCGATCGCCTGACCCGGACCTGGAGACGGCTTTTGGCCTCAAAGATCGGGGGGGTCTCACGCCGTGTACATGGCGTCGATGGCTGAAGCATACTTCTCAACGATTTGTTTTCGACGCAGCTTGAGGGTCGGGGTGAGTTCACCACCGGCCTGAGAAAACTCCCCGGACAACAGCGTGAACCGCTTGACCTGTTCGTAGCGGGCCAGCTTCTGTGACTGCATTTCGATGCGGTTCTTGTA
>CAZCEX010000320.1:0-5609 GCA_964497785.1 uncultured Thermoanaerobaculia bacterium
GGTTGGCGTCATCGTGCTCGAGGAAAGGAATCAACGATGCTGCAACGGATACAACCTGACGCGGCGACACGTCGATGAAGTCGACGTCCAGGCGGTTGATGACGAGGAACTCGCCACCGGACCGGGCAATGACCTTTTCATCAACAAGATTGCCAGCATCGTCGATCTGCGCGTTGGCCTGGGCGATATTGAGGTTTTCCTCTTCCCACGCCGGCAGGTAGAAGGGGTGTGGTTCTCCCCATGCCTGGCCGCGCTTCGCTTTCTTGAGCTGAAGGTTCTTCTTGTCGAAGTCCTCTTGCACCACGATATCACCGAGCGCGAACCCGGAGTCACCGACCTGGGTGATGTGAACGTGCTCCTGGACCCGACCGTTGCTGACCTTCTTGTAGGGTGACTCGATGTAGCCCATCTTGTTGAGACGGGCATAACACGACAGTGACGAGATGAGCCCGATGTTCGGTCCTTCAGGAGTCTCGATCGGACAGATTCGGCCGTAGTGGGTCGAATGAACGTCACGCACCTCGAATCCAGCTCGCTCACGCGACAGACCGCCAGGCCCGAGGGCCGAGAGACGTCGCTTATGAGTGACCTCCGACAGCGGGTTGGTCTGATCCATGAACTGGGAAAGCTGAGACGAACCGAAAAACTCATCAACAGCGGCCGTGACCGGCTTGGAGTTGACGAGGTCTCGCGGCATCGCCGAGTCGATGTCCGGATGAATGGACATCTTCTCTTTGATCGCCCGCTCCATACGTACCAGACCGATGCGGAACTGGTTTTCCATCAGCTCGCCGACTGTGCGCACCCTGCGATTGGCAAGCGAGTCGATGTCATCGACCCGGCCCAGATCACGGTGCAACCGAAGAAGGTACCGCACGAGCTTCAAGAAGTCGTCGACGTCGAGGATGCGTTGTTCGAGGTCTTTGTCCAGGCCGAGCTTGGCGTTGAACTTGAAGCGCCCCACGGCCGACAGGTTGTAGCGGCGTTCGTCGAAGAAAAGCCCATTAAAGAGTGTGGTCGCGGACTCCTCGGTGGGGGGATCGCCGGGTCTCTGTCGGCGATAGATCTCCATGCGGGCGTCCATTTGCGAGCACGAGCTGTCCTTTTCGAGGGTCTGATGGAGAATCTCACCGACCGGATCCCAATCCGGGAATGCGAGCGGAAGATTCCACAGCCCCGCCTCCTCCGCCATCGCCAGCAGCTCATCCGTGACCCGGCTGTTCGCCGCTGCAACGACTTCACCAGTTTCGGGATCGACGAGATCATCGATCAGGATCGCACCAACGAGCCCCTCACGGGGGACCTTGATCGATACGGCCTTGTTCTTGGCGGCCGCTTTTTCGATTCGAGCCTTGAGCTTTTCGTCGAGATTCAAGCCGGCAAACAGGTGGGGATCTTTGATCTGACGGAAGCGCTGCTCCGACTGGCGCTCGGCCTCGATGTCGAGGATCTTGTGGTCAAGGCTCAGAGTCGCCGTGTCCTTGCCCTTGTCGAGCCGGGTGTCGAAGGTCATGTAGAAGGCCCGCAGGATCAACGAGTTGGTCTCGAGCTCAGGACTCAGTGCTCTGAGAAAGACGGTCCCGGGCAGGCGACGTTTACGATCGATGCGCACCCACAACACCTGCTTGTTGTCGTACTCGAACTCGATCCAGGAACCACGGTAGGGGACAACCTTGGCCAGGTAGTGATTCGGTCCTTCGAGGGTGAAGAATACGCCCGGAGAACGGTGGAGCTGGGAAACGATCACCCGCTCGGTCCCGTTGATGATGAAGGTACCGGTTCGCGTCATCAACGGCAGTTCGCCGAAGTAGAGCTCTTCCTCTTTGACGTCACGGAGCTGACGGGTGCCATCTTCTTCGACGTCAAATGTCACCATGCGAAAGGTGAGGCGCACCGGAACGGCGTAGCTCATGCCTCGCTCGCGACATTCGTTGTCGGAGAAAGTCAGGCGGAGACCGACCGAAGAACCGCAGGTTCCACAGGTTTCGATATGGTTCCTGTTCGCCTTTCCGCAGCTCGGACAGACTACCTGAGCTTCGTGTGGTTTGCCGGCCTTGAACCGGGCGCCACACGACTCACAAGTCAGCCTGAGGTGCTCGAGGCCGGACAGCCGGCCACAGCGGCATTCCCAATTGCCGATCTGATACCGCACGAACTGAAGTTCGCAGGTCTCCCGGAAGTCGGTGAAAGGGAAGATCGTCGACAGCACGGACTGAAGACCACGACCCTCACGCTCTTCCGGCAGAAGGTCCATCTGCAAAAAGCTCTCATACGAGCCCCGCTGAACCTGAATCAGATTTGGAATTGGAATGGTGGATTCGTTTTTCGAGAAACTCTGGCGCCCTGTGGGGCTCTTTGTCATAAAGACACCCTCCCGGCCGATACAGACACGGAGAAACACAACTTCCCCGTGCCCAAACAGTAGATAGAAATGTACGAACCCCTAGGCTTCTCAGCAGAAAACCGTGACGCTCGGTGACCCTCCAGCACCTGCAACGCGAACCGTTGCATTCCTGTTCCCGCGGTCCATCGAGCGTCTCTCAGCTTCTGCATCCCTTCCGAACGGTCAAGCCCATTTCGGGTGTCAGGCTCTGATCCAGGCCGACCTTCGCTCGACCCGGGCCCCAAACAGCCCGAGAAAGGCAAACCTCAAGTGGCCTGCGCCACTTGAGGCATTCTCGAGCCAACCGATTTACTTGACTTCGACCTGCGCGCCGGCATCCTCGAACTTCTTCTTGACCTCTTCGGCCTCGTCCTTCGGCACGGCTTCTTTGACCTTGCAGGGTGCACTCTCGACGAGCTCCTTGGCCTCTTTGAGGCCGAGCGAAGTCACTTCGCGGACAACCTTGATCACGTTGATTTTTTTGTCGCCGATCGAGTTCAAAACCACGTCGAACTCGGTCTGCTCTTCGACAGGTTCTCCGGCACCAGCGCCGGGGATGGCGCCAGCCATCATCACCGGACCGACGGCGGCGGCGGAAACGTCAAACTCTTCTTCAAGGGCTTTGACGAACTCGTTGAGCTCGATCACTGTCATTCCCTTGATGGTCTCCATGAGCTGTTCGATCTGGGCCATTTCACATCCTCCTTGGACTCTTACGACTCTTTTTGGTCGGCGACTTGGCTAAGCACCGAAGCGAGTTTTTGGATTGGGCTGTTCAGGGCTACTGCAAGGCGCCGCATTGGCGACTGCAACAGGAACAGCAGCTTCGAGATCAGCTCCTCGCGGGACGGCATGTCGGCCAACAAGGCCGCGTCCGTTGCTACGAGGATCTCGCCCTCCAGAAAAGCCTCCTGGAACGACAGGGCGGGGTGTTTCTTGATGAAATCCTTGAGCGTCCTCGCCAGGGCGATACTGTCTCCAGTGGTGTAGGCGAGGGCCAGGGGGCCCCGCAGAAGATCTGTGAGCCCCTCCTTGTTCGTGCCCTCGACGGCCAGCTTGACAACCGAGTTCTTGACGACCTTGTAGGTCGCCTCGCTCTCACGAACCATAGCTCTGAGCTCGTTGACTTCGTTGACCGTCAAGCCGGTGTTCTTGAGCAGAAAGAGGGCGTTGACGTCGGCGATGGACTCGCTCAGGACATCTGATTGGGCGCGTTTTTGCTCTCTCGTCAGCATTGTGCCTCCCTACTTTACATCCAGGCTCACGGGATCCACCTGGACGCCGGGCCCCATCGTCGAGCTGAGGAAGACGGAGTGAACGTAACGGCCCTTGGCGGTGGAAGGCCTGGCCTTCTTGATCGCATCGACAAAGGCGCGGGTATTCTCCAACAGCGCGTCGGGCTCGAACGACACCTTGCCGACAGGAGCGTGGATAATCGCTGTTTTATCGACCCGGAACTCCACCCGCCCGGCCTTGATCTCCTTGACCGCAGCCGCGATATCCGGAGTCACCGTGCCCGATTTCGGGTTCGGCATCAGGCCGCGGGGACCGAGCACCCGTCCAACCTTCGACAGGCTCCGCATCATGCTCGGTGTCGCCACCATGGCGTCGAACTCGAGCCATCCGCCCTGAATCTTCTCGACCGCCTCGTCAGCGCTCATCACCAGATCGGCGCCGGAGTCTTCTGCTTCCTTCTGGTCCGCCCCCTCACAGACCGCCAAGACCGAGCGGGTCTTGCCGGTCCCGTGGGGAAGGACGACTGTCCCTCGAACCATCTGGTCGGCGTGACGTGGGTTGACTCCGAGCCTCATCGAGACCTCGACCGTCTCGTCAAACTTTGCGAACGCGCCATCCTTGACCTTGGCAAGGGCTTCCTCTACGGGATAGGCCTTGCGCTCGATCTTGGCGGCCGCTTCGCGGTAATTCTTACCCTTGTGCGCCATCGACCACCTCCTCAGAGCCCTCGAGTACGAGTCCCATCGAGCGGGCTGTGCCAAGAACGATCTGGACGGCCGCATCGAGGGTCTTCGTATTGAGGTCGGGCATCTTCGTTTTCGCGATCTCCTCGACCTGAGTCATGCTGACCACACCCACCTTTTCGCGGTTCGGTTCGCCAGAACCCTTTTCGATTCCGGCGGCCTGACGCAGCAAGAACGACGCCGGGGGCGTCTTGGTGATAAAGGTGTAGGTGCGGTCCGAGAAGACCGTAATCACTGCCGGAATGATGATTCCTTGTTGCTTCTGCGTCCTGGCATTGAATGCCTTGCAGAAATCCATGATGTTGAGTCCATGTTGGCCGAGGGCTGGTCCCACCGGGGGGGCCGGGGTTGCCTGACCTCCCGCCAACTGGAGCTTGATCATACCGATGACTTTCTTAGCCATGGCTCTCCTCTCACGCGAGCTTCTGAACTTGACGGAACTCCATCTCGACCGGTGTATCCCGGCCGAAGATGGTGACCATCACTTTGACGGTGCTCCGATCGAGGTTGACCTCCTCGACCACGCCGGTGAACGACGCAAAGGGCCCATCTGTGATCTTGATGCGCTCGCCTTTATCGAACATCTCCTTCGGTCTGGGCTTTTCTTGAGTAGCCACCGACTGATGGAGAATCTGATTGACCTCTTCCTCTGTCAACGGGGTCGGCTTGCGGCCGGCGCCGACGAAACCAGTCACCTTGGGCGTATTGCGTACGAGGTGCCAGGCATCGTCAGTCATCTCCATCTCCACGAGCACGTAACCCGGGAAAAACTTCCGCTTTACTTCCCTCTTCTTGCCGTTCTTGATTTCGATCACGGTTTCCATGGGTACGTGGAACTCGCCGAAGAATTCCCCCATACCCAACGCCTCGACGCGCTGCTCGAGGGTCTTTTTCACCCGTTCTTCGAACCCCGAATAGGTGTGTACGATGTACCACTGCTTGGCCATTAACGATCCTCTCTGGGCCTTCAAGAAAAGACGTCGAAGATCTGGAAGATCTTGTCGCGAAGGGTCAAGAAGATGAAATCACACATGTATAAATAGATCCCGAAGATAAACGAGGCGATCACCACGACTGTGGTCGTGTTGATGACCTCCTGCTTCGAGGGCCATGTCACCTTTTTGGTCTCGACAATGACCTCTCGAATAAAGCTCTTGAGGCGATTCCACCATTGCATTCCGCCGACTCCAATGAGGTCGAGATGTGGCAGGCCAGGAGGGACTCGAACCCCCAACAACCGGTTTTGG
>CAZCEX010000321.1:0-5608 GCA_964497785.1 uncultured Thermoanaerobaculia bacterium
TCCGTCCGCTCCCGCGGCTTGCTGTTGCCGACCGTGGCCAACCCGTTGATCTACTCGGGCGGATTCATCGGCGAACGCAAGAGCGAGATTCTCGGCCTGGTTCCGGAGTCCCAAAAGCAGTGGTTCGCCAACTGGACTTTGTTCGAGATGGAGGAGGGCTCGGGCGCCACCGAGAGCAACCTCGAGAAGGCACGGCGAGCGATGGTGAAGGCAGAGATCGATTTCCCCGTCGTAGCCAAGCCGGACATCGGGCAACGGGGCGCCGGCGTGCAACCCGTCAACGATGAAGACGACCTCGCAGCCTACCTCGAGGTTTTCCCGCCCGGTGAAACGGTCCTGCTACAGACCATGGTGGGACAACGCCTGTCAGGCCGGCCCGAAGACCATCCCTCAGGCTTCGGTGATGTGCGCGAGGCCGGCGTCCTGTGGTGGAGAGAGCCGGGCCAGACCACAGGCCGAATCTTCTCGGTGACCCTGAAGATCTTCCCCGAAGTCGTCGGCGACGGCGTGTGCACTCTCGCCGAACTCATCGACAGCGACCCGCGGGCCGGCAAGATCTCATGCATCTACACCTCACGTCACGCGGCCGAGCTCGACCGCATTCTGGACCCGGGCGAGCGCTTCCCGCTGGTATTCGCCGGCAATCATTGCCAGGGAGCAATCTTCCGGGACGGAAACCACCTCGTGACACCCGCGCTCGAACGGACGATCGAACACATCGCACGGGCGATACCGGAGCTCTGGTTCTGCCGCTTCGACCTTCTTTTCGACGACCTCGACCGTTTTCTGGCGGGAGAAGACATGCAGATCGTCGAGATCAACGGCGCATCAGCCGAGGCCACCCACATCTGGGATGCCCGCATGACCCTGCTCCAGGCATATCAGGTGCTCTTCGAGCAGTTTCGCACCCTGTTCGAGATCGGCGCCGCAAACCGCCGGCGGGGGCACCGTGCCCTGCCCATGCGGCGGTTTCTTCGCGACCTCTTCACATATCATCGACTCCAGGCGCGGTATCCTCGTACTCGATAGCACATGGAAACACAAGCTCGAGAGTCCGTGTTCAGCTTGCCCTCGACCCTCGGTGGGCAGTACATGCCATTCCTGAGGACGCCGATTGAGAACGCTCTCGGGTTGTCGACGCTGCGCCGCCTCTACCTGAGCTTGCCTCCTACAGCGAGCCCCACCGAGTTCATCGACGCGGTCTTCGAGCGCTTCCAGGTGACAGTCGCGGTCGACTCAGCAGATCTCGATCGTATTCCGACTGAAGGACCGGTCGTCGTGGCGGCCAACCACCCCTTCGGGGGAATTGAAGGTATGGCGCTCGCACGCCTCGTGCACGCCGTTCGGCCCGACGTCCGGGTGCTTGCAAACTTCCTTCTCGGGCGGATCCCGGAGCTGCGAGAGCTTTTCCTGCTCGTCGACCCCTTCGACGGTCCCGACGCCGCACACCGCAGCCTGGCCGGTCTCAGGGTCGCCCACCGCTGGCTCGAATCCGGCGGCGCCCTGGTCGTCTTTCCTGCAGGCGAGGTCGCACACCTCGACCTTCGCCAACGGGCAGTCGTCGACCCGCCGTGGCTGCCAACGGTGTCGCGCCTGGTCCGCAGGTCGAACAGCGTCGTAGTACCGGCGCACATCGCGGGAAGAAATCGGGCCGTCTTCCAAATTGCCGGGCTGATTCACGGCAGCCTGCGCACGGCCCTTCTTCCGCGCGAGTTCCTGGCGAGCCGGGGTACGACGCTCCAGGTCCGTTTCGGGAACCCGATCCCACCGGCGGATCTGGGGGCTTTCGACAGTGATGCCGACGTCGTGGCCTACCTGCGACGACGCACCGATATCCTGGCCGAACGGCCGATCGTACCGAGCCCGGCCATACAACCGCGACGAACGCCGTCGTCAGCCGCCGAGATCCATCCGGCGGTCGATTCCGGTCTCCTCAGCGCCGAGATCGACAACCTGCCCGAGGGTGCGCTGCTCACTCGCAGCGGCGGACAGGACGTCTGGCTGGCCAAGGCCGAGCAGATCCCGAACCTCCTGACCGAGATCGGCCGACTCCGCGAACAGACCTTTCGCGAGGTCGGTGAAGGAACGGGCCGCGCTCTCGACCTCGACGTCTACGACCAGACCTACCAGCACCTCTTCATCTGGCACCGAAAACGACGTCAAGTCGTCGGCGCGTACCGCATCGGTCGGACTCACGAGCTCCTCGATCGAGGCCGCCTCGACAACCTCTACACATCGACCCTCTTCCGATTCAACCGAAAGCTCTTCGACAGCATGGGCCCGGCGCTCGAAATGGGGCGATCTTTCATCCGCATCGAGTATCAGAAGAGCTTTGCCGGCCTGCTCCTGCTGTGGAAGGGCATCGGCGAGTACGCCACTCGACACCCGGAGTGCGCAACCCTCTTCGGGCCGGTGAGCATCTCCGCCAACTACCACTCCGCCTCCCAGCAGCTCATCGCCGCATTTCTAAATCAAAATGCCTACACCCACCCCTGGTCGCGTTGGGTCCATCCCCGCTCACCCTTCAGGGAACGCCCCTCACGAACGATCCAGCGCGGCGTGACCGGCCTGCGTGATCTCGAGGACGTATCTCGGTTCATCGCTGAAATCGAAGCCGACGGCAAGGGTGTACCGGTCCTTCTGCGCCAGTATCTCCGCCTCGGCGGCCGCCTGCTCGGATTCAACGTCGATCCCGATTTTTCCGACGTACTCGACGTGCTGATCATGGTGGACCTTCGCACAACGCCGCCCCGGACCCTCGCCCGCTACATGGGAAGGGACGGCGCCGCTGCTTTCCGCGCCCACCACGGGCTCGACTGAGCTTCATCGGATTGCCCACCACTGCACGGTAAGGGTATCGTGTCAGGGTTTGCGAGAGAGCGCATCAACGGGTGAGGAACATGGATCATCACAACGAGCTCGAAATATTGAATCAAGGCGTCGAGGCATGGAACAATTGGCGCCGCAGCAACCCGGGGTTGAAACCAAACCTCGCAGATGCCGATCTCAGCGACATGGAGCTCGATGGGGCGAATCTGTCCGAGGCCGTGCTCGACGGCGCCGAGCTATTCGACTCGAATCTCGCGAATACCAACCTCAAGATGGCGACGATGCGCGGCGCCGACCTCTCCGGGGCCAACCTCGGGGGCGCCGAGCTCTACAAAGCCGATCTTCGCGAGGCGAGCCTGATCGGTGCGGACCTCTCTGGGGCCTACCTCGCCGAAGCAGATCTCACCGGTGCAGACCTGCGCGGCGTGAAGCTCGAAGGCGCCGATCTCGGCGGCGCCGACCTCACCGATACCAACTGCTCTGAGGCAGATTTCACCGGGGCCAGCCTCGTCCGTTCCCGTCTGGCCCGAACCGATCTGCGCAACGCGAATCTCGCTCACGCAGACCTGAGCACCATGCGATACGGCTCCTTCCGGTCGATGAAGGGGCGGTTCTACGGCATTCGCGGACTCGATTCCTGCTTCGGGAATGCCATATTCGTTCGCGACGCCAAGGACCAGGACTACCTCGATACGCTCGAAAGGTCGATCGCAGCCACCTCCTCCCCGACCATCAGACGGTGGAAAACACTGTGGTTTCGTGCGTGGGGATTCATCGACTATGGGCGGAGCCTTTCCCGGATCTTCCTCTATGCCTTCACGATGGCCATGGCGTTTGGTTTCGTCTACTTCTGCGACCAGAAATTCGTGTGGGGACTGCTGAGCTACTCGTCCGCCGCAACCAGCCCTTTGAGCCCCTTCTACCACTCGATCGTCACCTATACGAAGCTCGGTTTCGGCTACATGACTCCCCAACACTGGTTGGGGGAGATCCTGCTGGTGAGCGAGGGAATCCTCGGCTATGTCACTCTTGGCCTGTTGCTGTCGATCCTCGCCAACCGGGTGGCGAGAAGGAGCTGATCATTGAAGAATGTTAGCATTCGGACCAAGCTCTTCCTCACCGTTCTCGCTGTGGTTCTGCCGTCGCTGATCCTCGTGGGAGCCCTCAGCTACCTTTCGGGCCGAGCCACGGTGGAGAGCCTGACCTTCGATCACCTGACCTCGGTGAGAAACTCCAAGGCCAACCAGATCACGAGCTACCTTGGTCAGCTTCGGATTGAAACCAAGGCGATCGCCAGCGGCCGGCTTGTCGTCGAAGCCCTCGAAGAGTTTGCTCCCGCCTTTTCGGCGCTGCAGCGGCACGGGCTGACACCAGAGCAACAGAGCGAGCTGAGGTCGTACTACGCCGAGAAATTCCTTCCCAGGCTCAACGCCAACGCCTTGACGGCGATCACGCTCGAGTCCGTCTTCCCGGTCTCGCCCGCGGCCCAGGTCCTTCAGTACCACTACATCGCGGCCAACCCGTACCCGGCCGCCGACAAGGAGCTGCTCGTCTCCGCCGATGACGAAAGCACCTACAACAATGTCCACGCACGGTTGCACATCGAGCTCAAGAGCCTGGAGGAGCAGTTCGGGTACAACGACCTGCTGCTCGTCGACACCGCCGGAAACGTCGTCTACTCGGTATTGAAGGAGGTCGACCTCGCCACCAACCTCAACGACGGGCCCTACCGCGCTTCGAACCTGGCTGCGGCTTATCGTGCCGCCCTTTCCGCCGATGCCGACTCTGACGCCCAACTGGTCGATTTCGAAATGTACCCGCCGTCCTTCAACGAGCCCGCTGCTTTCATCGCCGCCCCTGTCGACGAGGGCGGCGAACGTATCGGTGTACTGGTCTTCCAGCTGCCGATCGAGGACATCGACCACGTGATGACGGGAGGGCAGAGCTGGCTGGCAGACGGTCTCGGAAAGACGGGCGAGACCTACCTCGTGGGGCCGGACTACCTCCTGCGCTCGAGTTCGCGGTTCTTTCTCGAGGACAAGGAGGCCTTTCTCGCCGACCAGACATCAGCCGGGGCTTCAGATCGGGACCTCTTGAGGATCCGCGAGTTCGGGACCACGATTCTGCTCCAGCTCGTGCGCACCGACGGTGCATCCGCCGCCATGGCGGGTGAAACCGCAACCACAATAGGCACCGACTACAGGGGCGTGTCCGTACTGACATCCTACGCACCCCTCGACATCGAGGGCCTGCATTGGGCCGTACTGTCGGAGATCGACGCTGCCGAAGCCTTCGCGCCGACGCGCCGTTTGTCCCACAACCTGGTGCTGACCTTTGCCGTCATCGCCTTGCTCGTCTTGCCACTTTCGTGGGCCGTCGCCCGTCGTTTCGTGACGCCGATCCTCACCCTCGAGTCGGCAGCCAACCGTTTCGGCCAAGGAGACCAGGAGGTCAATGTCGAGGTCGGCGCCGACGACGAGCTCGGCCGGCTGTCCACCTCCTTCAACCAGATGGTCACGGCCATTCGAAACCAGACGGCCACGCTCACCCGCAGCAACGAAGAGCTCGAGAGCATCAGCACCGTCATCGTGCGCTGGAACCCTCGTGGCGAGATCATCTCCGTGAACCCCTACGGTGAAGCACTCTTCGACTTCGCCAGAGGCGAGCTCGAGGGGCGCCCTATAGTCGGCACGATGGTTCCGGACCGAGAAGAAACACGGCGAAGCGTGCGGCGCATGATCGATGAGATCGCGTTCTGTAACAATACCGACGCAAAACT
>CAZCEX010000322.1:0-5591 GCA_964497785.1 uncultured Thermoanaerobaculia bacterium
AGGCGGGGGCGGTGAACGTCATCTACGGTTCGCCGTCCGGGTTCGACCTCGTCGAGTCCCAGGAGTGGCATCAAGACTCGCCGGGCATGCCGCAGGTCTGCGAGCAGTACGACTTCTTCGGCCGCGCCCTGGCGACCGGTGACTTCGACGGCAACGGCTATGACGACCTCGCAATCGGGGTCCCCTTCGAGGACATCAACCCGCCGGCTGCCAACGAAGGCGTGGTGCACGTGCTCTACGGTTCGTCCGGCGGCTTGACGACGGCTGGCACCGACTATTGGTATCAGGGGCTCGGTACGATCCCCGGCCCAGCCGAGGACCAAGACAATTTCGGGGACGAGCTGGCGGCGGGGGATTTCAACTGTGATGGTTATGACGAACTCGCCATCGCGGCGCCGCGGGAGAGCTTGACGGCGATCGACGACGGCATCGTGCACGTGCTACCGGGCGCGATCGGTGGTCTGATCCACATCGGCAATCAGGTGTGGTCTCACGGCGACACCGATATCCTCGGAACAGCCGATGATTTCGACAATTTCGGGTACGCCCTGGCGTCATTTGCCGTGCCCTACCTCTTCGCCGACGGGTTCGAGGGAGGCGATGCCGATCCCTGGCAGTGACCGAGTCCTTTTACCGGGGATTTGGGTCGATACGAGCATCGACCTGAGCAATTGTTGGATCTGCCAGTATTCTGCTGCAATCGAGCGTTGAAGAAGATGACGGTCTGGCCGAGGGCGAGCGCAGAGCGCGGTGGCTCCCGGGGTCGGGTCTGAGCACGGTCGGCTGCACATCATCGACACGCACAACCATCCCGGAGGGTCACCATCCCTCAGACAAGCCCGGATTCAACCAACAGCTCCGCATTGAGCACCGCAGCGCCGGCGGCGCCGCGTACGGTGTTGTGCACGAGGGCTACGAAGCGGTAGTCGAGCACGTTGCAGGGGCGTAGACGGCCGACGCTGACGGTCATGGCGCGGCCGAGACCGGCGTGCAGGCGTGGCTGGGGCCAGGGTCCATCGTCGAAGAGGTGAAGGGGACGCGCGGGCGCCGAAGGAAGGAAAGCGGCCCGCACGTCCCCATGGAATGTCGTGATTGCTTCGCGAACCTGGTTGAGGTTCGCTTTTTGATTGAGCTTCACCGATACCGACAGCAGGTGGCCGTCGATGACCGGCACGCGGGTGCACTGGGCGCTGATGCGAACCGGGTAGTCCTCAATGCTCTTACCGTTCAGCCGGCCGAGGATCTTGCGTGGTTCTTCCTCGAGCTTGTCCTCCTCGCCGGGAATCAGCGGTACGACGTTGCCGAGGATGTCGAGGCTAGCGACGCCTGGGTATCCGGCGCCGGAGGCGGCCTGCAGGGTCGTGACCTCGACCTCGGCGATGCCGAAGGTCTGGACCAGGGGTTTGAGCGCCATCACGAGGCCGACCGTCGCGCAGTTGGGATTGGCGACGACAAAGCCGGGTCCGACATCTTTGCGTTCGATCAGCCCGAGATGATCGGGATTGACCTCGGGAATGACGAGCGGTACGGCCTCGTCCATACGCAGGGCCGAGGCGTTCGTGACCACCGCATGGCCGGCCTGAGCGAGCTCTGGCTCGATGATCTTCGCCTGCCCGGTCGGAAGCGCGGAGAAGACGATGCCGGCCGCGACATGGTCCCCGATCGGCTGCACCCGCCTGCACGCGATTTCGGGTGGAATCGCCTCGGGAAAGAGCCAGTGTACGGCTTCCCCATAGGTCCGCCCCGCCGATCGGTCGGAAGCTGCGAGACAGTCGATCTCGAATAGTGGGTGATCATGCAACAGACGAACGAACTGCTGGCCGACGCTGCCGGTAGCGCCGAGCACGGCGACCTTCTTTCGGGGACACATCGGGAGACTCCTTTGAAGATGAGGCATGGGCTGAGATCAGGTTGTCGTGGAGGACGTCAAGGGCCAGGTCGAGAAACCCGGCTTCGAGGGCGAAGGTGACGCTGTGCCGTGACGAAGCTGTAGCGAGCAACCGAAGGCCGTGCCTGTCGAGAGTTTCCAGGGCCCGTGCCGTGACCCTTGACTGGATCTGGAGATCATGGGCGACGACGACGACCAGGCAGACACCGCTCTGCTGTCGGCAGTCGAGTCCGAGATCATGACCATCGAGGCGCCGCCTGACGAGCTCGGTTGCCCAGTGAGCGCGGTTTTTCGGAACGATGACGGTGAGATCCTGTTCGGACGATGCTTGGCTGGTCACCAACGCCTCGGGCTGGAGGGCCGCGACGAGCTCCCCGAGACGCCGGGATGCGCCGGGGCAGTGGAAGCGGCCTTTGCCTTGAATGGTGAGCACCGTCGTTTCTCCGACTGCTGCAATCGCGGTCGCCCCTACGTGCTTTGCGCCGAAGGTCGATACGATGGTGCCCTCATGGTCGGGCGCCAGGGTATTGCGCACCCAGATCGGGATTGCCCGCTCGGCGACCGGGGCCAGTGTGTCGCGGTGAAGCACGGTAGCGCCGAAGAAGGCCATTTCAGCCGCCTCCTCGTAGGAAAGGCGGGGGATCGTATTCGCATTTTCGACTTGATGGGGAGGGGCGGTCATGATGCCGCTGACGTCCGTCCAGATCTCGACCCTCGTAGCGTCTGCGGCGGCGCCGAGCACGCTGGCCGTAAGGTCGGAACCGCCGCGGCCGAGAGTCTTCGTATGGCCGGCGCTATCGCCGGCTACGAAACCCGTTACGACGGGTACAACCGCCGGTTTTAGAGACCCGAGCCACCCACGAACGAGATTGGTCGTCGTTGCGAGGTCGATAAGGGTATGGCCGTCTTCGTCGGTGGCGCGGATGAGATCGGCGCCGTCGACGGCACGAGCCTCGACGCCTGTTGATTGCAGCGTCGCGGCGACGATCGGAGCCGACAGTCGTTCACCAGAAGCGAGGATGCGTTCGCGTACCTCTGGGCTGCACTGGCCGACGAGCTCGATGCCGGAGCACAGGATTTCGATCTCCTCGATCTGCCTGAGAACCGCGCGCTCGAAGGTGTCGGTTTCGGCCGAGGTGCCGAGGGCCGCGAGGCACTCGAGGTGGCGGCGTCGGATGTCGCCGAGGTGCTTGCGCCAGGCCGACCGATTGCCGGTGACGGCGTCGGTGAGCTGGATGAGCAGATCGGTGATCCCGGCGAGAGCCGAGACAACGACGATGACGCGATCTTCCGCCAGTGCTGCACGAATGATATTCGCGACCCGGTGAATGCGCTGTGGGTTGGCCACAGAGGTTCCACCAAATTTGAGAATGCGCATGTCGTCCTCCTCAGCTCGCCAGCGGCCGCGCGCGGCGGGCGCAGTAGCCGCGGAAGTCTCCGACCAGGCGACATACGTCTGCGGTTTCGATGAGAAAGGCGTCGTGACCGTGCGGCGCATGCAACCACACGAGGCGAGCGTGTGGTACCGCTTCGGCGATTTCGATCTGCTCGGCGGGCAGGTAGAGGCGATCGCTGGTGATGCCGATGACGAGAGTTTCGACGTCGATCGAACCGAGAACCTGCTTCAGCTCGCCGCGACCTCGAGAAACGTCGTGTGTATCCATTGCCCGCGTCAAGGTCAGGTAGCTGTTGGCGTCGAAGCGATCGGCGAGCTTGTGGCCGTGGTGGCGGAGATAGGTCTCGGTCTGAAAGCAGCCGGCGCCGTCTTCTTGCCGGCCGAACCGATCCTGAAAGCTCTCCGGTGACCGGTAGGAGCACATGGCGATCATGCGGGCTACGGCAAGCCCTCCCGAAGGCTGGTGGTCGAGGTCATAGCGGCCCTCCCTCCAGAGATCGTCGGCGCGGATGGCCGCGCGCTGTGCCTCGCTGAGCCCGATGCACCAGGGTGAGTGGCGGGCGGTGGTGGCGATGACGACCGCACTGTCGAGAAACGATCCGTGGGAGACGGTCCACTCGAGGGCCTGCATTCCGCCGAATGACCCACCGATGACCAGTCGCAGGTGGCGGACCCCGAGGTCTTCGAGGAGACGTTTCTGCACGGAGACGACGTCGCGCACGGTGACGAGCGGAAAGTCAGGACCGTAGGGGGCGCCTGTCCGAGGCGAGAGACTCGAGGGCCCGGTTGTCCCGTAGCAGCTGCCGAGGGCATTCGAGCAGATGATGAAGTCGTGATCGGGATCAAGAGCGAGGCCGCGACCGATCAGACCCGGCCACCACTCGTCGGCGTCCGCCGACCCTGTCAGGGCGTGGCAGACGAGGACGGCGTTGTCGCGGCCGGCCGACAATTGACCCCAGGTCCGGTAAGCGACATGGACCTGGGGAAGGCGGTTGCCCGACTCGAGGGTCAGGCCGTCGTCGATCGTATGGATCTGCGTCTTCTTCGATGTCAGTTGTTCGAATGACATGCGGAACCTCCCTCGAAAGCGCCTGCGAAATCGGCCTTGATGTCGTCGATGTGCTCGATGCCTACGGAAATCCGAATCAGATCCTCGCCGACCCCGGATGCTTGCCGCTCGGAAACCGTCAGCTGCTGGTGGGTCGTGCTCGCCGGGTGGATGACGAGCGTCTTGGCGTCGCCTACGTTGGCGAGGTGGGACGCCAACCGCACCGAGTTGATGAATGAGCGGCCGGCTTCGATACCACCTCGGATGCCGAAGGTCAGGACGGCGCCGAACCCGTGTCGCAGGTAGCGGGCTGCGATCTTATGTGATGGGTGCTGGGGCAGACCTGGGTAGCTCACCCAGGCGACTGCCGGATGGCTCTCGAGCCATCGAGCCAGGTCGAGTGCGTTGTCGACGTGGCGTTGCACGCGCAGGGACAGGGTCTCGAGCCCCTGCAGGAGGAGAAAGGCGTTAAAGGGGCTGAGGCAGGGTCCGAGGTCGCGCAGGCCCTCGACCCGGACGCGAGTGGCGAAGGCGATGTTGCCGGTTGCGCTGTCCGGCCCGAAGGCCTCCGCAAAGGACAGGCCGTGGTATCCGTCGGCTGGTTCGGTGAACTCGGGAAAGCGGCCGCTGCACCAGTCAAAATTGCCGGAGTCAACGATGACCCCGCCGATCGAGGTGCCGTGGCCGCCGATCCACTTGGTGGCCGACTGCACGACGATGTCGGCGCCGTGCTCGATCGGCCGGCAGAGGTATCCGCAGCAGCCGAAGGTATTGTCGACGACGAGAGGGATGCCGTGTTCGTGGGTAGTTGCGGCGAGCCGTGAGAAATCGGGGACGGTGAAGCTCGGGTTGCCGATGGTCTCGACGTAGAGTGCCTTGGTCTTCTGGGTGAACGCGGCGCTGTAGTCGTCCGGGTCATCGCTGTCGATGAAGGTCGTGGAGATGCCGAGCCGTGAGAGGGCGATCTTGAGCTGGTTGAAGGTTCCGCCGTAGAGCTTCGACGAGGCGACGATTGAATCTCCGGCCTTGCACAACGTTGTCAGGGCGAGCAGTTGTGCCGCCTGACCGCTGGCAGTGGCGACCGCGGCGACGCCCCCTTCGAGCGCGGCGACGCGCTTTTCGAAGACATCGGTTGTTGGGTTCATGATGCGGGTGTAGATGTTTCCGGCCTCTTCGAGGGCGAAGAGGCGGGCGCCGTGCTCGGCGCTGTCGAAGGTGTAGGAGGTGGTCTGGTAAATGGGCACCGCACGAGCGTTCGT
>CAZCEX010000323.1:0-5582 GCA_964497785.1 uncultured Thermoanaerobaculia bacterium
GAACGGTGGGCGGAACGATCGGTTCCGGAGCCCCAAGGGTCGTCGTGGAAACGCGACGGCCTCCCGGCTTGGAAAGGAGACGAGGTTATGGGTGTGTTCCTTCGGGCGCATAAGCGCTCTGTGAGTGGAGTATTCGGCGGCGTCCTGCCGGTATTTGTGCTGTTGGTGATCCTGCTGCTCGGCGGCGGGGCGGTGAGCGCTCGGAACGGTGATCTACCGGCCGAATCAGAACCTACCGAAGAAACCGATGCCGATCAGCAACCACGGCCCGAGCCGGTGCAGCCCTTCTTCATTGGCGAGGTCGTCGTCTCGGCGGACGAGCAACGGCCTCCGGGTACGACCGACACCCTCGAACCAGCTGCCATCGAAGCATCGGGCGTCGTCAATGCCGCGCAAGCTCTGGAGCTGATGCCCGGTGTGTCCACGAGCACCGGCGGTCGCAACGAAATGAAGATCTGGGTCCGCGGCTACGAGCAGAGCAACGTGCTCGTGCTGGTCGACGGTGTGCCAATGGCCGATCCTTATTATGGTGATCTCGATCTCGGCCAGTTGCCGGTATTTGACATCGCCGGCATCACCGTCACGCGGGGCGGCGCGTCGCCACTTTATGGGCCCAACGGCCTCGGCGGCGTCATCAACATCGTCACCTATCAGGGGGGCGAGTCCAGCCGAATCACCGGACGGTTGCGACTCACCGACAACCAAACCGGGCTCGCCCACGCGAGCGCCGGCGGCGGGGCCGAGCAACTCAACTGGTACGTTGGCCTCGGCTACGAGAGCTCCGACGGGTGGGACCTCAGCGACGGTTTCGAGCCGACCGAGTATGAAGACGGAGGAACCCGGGCCAACTCCGATTTCAAACGTGGAAGTGCTCTCGTTAGAGTCGGATACGAACTCGACGAGCGGAGCTCGATTTTTGCCTCGCTAAGATATGTCGACTCGCAGAAAGGCATTCCTTTCCACACGACGCAGCCGTCAGGTTTCGTTCGATTCGCGCGATTCCCGACGTGGCAGCAAACAGCCCTCGGTCTCGCCTACGAACGCCGTTTGTCCGGCGATGGGAGACTCCGCGCCCAACTCTTCGGAGTCGGTTTCGAAAATACGCTCGAAGTCTACGGTGACCCGGAGCTTGAAGGCCTGTGGCTGGAGTCCACCTTCTCCGATCGCACCTACGGCGGCTACGTGCTTGCTCAGCGACCACTCAACGACCGGCATCAGCTGGGCACGGCCCTGCACATACGGAATGACCAACACAAGAAGATCGAGAGTTACCCGGACGGCACAACGGACCCCAGTGAAAGATACGCCGCATGGACCCTCTCCCTGTCCGCCGAGGACCGCTGGCGAGTCGGCCGGCGAACCGATCTCATCATCTCACTCGCCGCGGACACCCTGCGGGTGGAGGAGGCACGCAGTCTACGCTCTTCAGGCGACGACGCCGAGCTCGTCGACGACCCCAGGAGCAAAGACACCCTGCTCTCGCCACAAATCGAGGTACAAAGCGCCTTTTCCGATGCCTGGGCCGGTTCTGCGGCCATCTACCACCGGTCTCGTTTTCCGACCATGCGACAGCTCTACGGCACCAATCCGCCAAGTCCGGACCTCCAACCGGAACGAAACACCGGCATCGACCTGGGCCTGACCTGGGCGAAGGGCGTGAGTACGGTCAGAGCCAACATCTTCGGCGATCGCATCGATGACCTGATCTCTCGTCAAGGCCGGGCCTACCCATATCAGAACCAGGACGAAGCCGAGATCCGCGGCCTCGAGCTTCGTTTCGACACCAGCACCAACTGGCTCGACTGCGGGGTCTCCTGGACCGGGCTCGACCATCGCTTCACCAGGTCCAGCGAAGGCATGGATAAGATCCCCTACGTTCCCGATTCTCAGTTCGAGACGCTTGTTGTCGCCCACATCGGGGAACGAGTCGATCTTCGCGGCACCTGGCTTGTGACCGGCAACCGCGTATTCTATGACCGAGGCGACAAGAAAGAACTCGACGGTTACCAGCTCGTCAACCTCGGCATCATGGCCCGCCTTGGTGTCACCGAACTCTCCGTACAAGCCGACAACATCTTCGACGACAATATCGAGCAGGAAGATGGTTATCCCCTCCCGGGACGCCGAATTTGGGTAGGTGTGCATGTCACCCTCAGGCCCTGAAATCCAACTTTCCGACCTTCAGGTCGGCTTGCCAGGCCATGCCCTGCCGGTCGTTGAAAAACTGAACCTGAGTGTCTCAAAAGGCACGATCTGCGGCATCTACGGCAACAGCGGGGCCGGAAAAACCACACTGCTGCACGCCATTGCGGGGCTTGTGCCCTGGCTTCGTCCCGGCGTCGTCGACGGCACGATCAAAATCTCGGCCGACGCCGTCAACGATCTCGATCCCGGCCAGCGCGCCCACCTGATGGCGACGTGTTTGGATCGTGCGACTGCCCAGCTCTTCTTGAGCACTCCGCGTGAAGAAATGGCTGCGGCAAAAAAACAGCACGGGGCAACGCCCCTGGTCGATGCCGCCCTGGACGAGCTCGGCCTCAGGCCACACCTGGACCGCCGTTCGACGGAGCTGTCGTCGGGTGAACGTCAACGCTTGACCCTGGCGGTCGCCCTCGCCGCGTGCCCTCGACCGGTACTGCTCGACGAGCCCCTCGCCCACCTCGACGCCGAGTCCATTGAGGGTTTGAAGAGACTCCTTTTCCTGGTCAAGGCGGCCGGCGGGTGTGTGCTCCTCACCGAGCAGGCCGGCTGGCGTCTCAGCGACGTCGTCACCGAGTGGTGGTCGGTCGAAAACAAGCGAATTGCTGTCGCCGCACCTCCGGACCCACCGCACCTTTCGCCCCCTGGTCACATGGAGAAACAGGAGACGCTACTCACCCTTGACGGCCTCACGGTCCACCGGGACGGCAAAACCCTGATCGAGAACATCGACCTCCGGCTCGAAGCCGGCGAGGTCGTTCTCATTTCGGGAGCGAACGGATCCGGCAAGTCCACTTTGGCCGAGGTCATTGCCGGCTTTCGGAAGCCCGCCCGGGGAACCATCGACCGACGAGGGCCGATTGCTCTCATGCTGCCGACTGCCGAGCTGCAGCTCTTCGCGACGACCGTCGCAGCAGAGGTAAGATCAGGCAGCGGCCGCGCGCCCGAAGCCCGGGTTCTGCGCCGCCACCGGCTTGAGCACCTTGCCGCGAGACCGCCGTGGACCCTATCCCGAGGCGAACAACAACGCCTCGTGCACGCCGCCCTCGACCTGCAGAGACCCCCGATCATGGTCGTCGACGAGCCCGCCCAGGGTCTCGGCCCGGAGGATCTGGGCAACTTTGTTGACCTCATGCACCGCCGCGCCGAACGCGGTCGGGCTTACATCGTCATCAGTCACCGTGAAGAGATTGGCGCCGCGGCCCATCGCCACCTACGCATCGAAAACGGGAGTCTCGTGCCATGCTGAAAGATGCCCGGCCGTGGACCTATGCCGCCCTGTTCGGCGCCCTCTGGGGCTGCCTCGAGCTGAGTCTCGGCACCGTGCTGCACCTTGGTGACGTGCCGATGAAAGGGGCGCTGATGGGCTCCCTCGGCATCATCTGCCTCCTCTGCCTTCGCCGATTGCAGCCCCACGTCGGCATCTGTCTCACGGCCGGGACGGTGGCCGTTTTTCTCAAGGTCTTCACTCTCGGCGGTTTCTACCCCGGGCCGTTGATCGGCATCGCAGGAGAGGCACTGCTGGTCGAGTTCGCCTTCTTGCTCGGCGGCTCGTCAGCTACAAGCGCGGTGGCGGGCGGTGCTCTTGCCCTGGCCGTCAATCCCTTGCAGAAGGTCATGATGACCTGGATCGTCGCCGGGCCCGAAGCCGTTCGGGCCGGGGTTCAGATGATTCAAACGGCAGCCGAGCATCTTGGTGTGCGCGGGGTCGACGGGATCACGATCCTGGTCGCCCTTTCGTCTGTCCACGCCGTCATCGGGGCAGTGGTCGGCGCCATGGCCTGGGCTCTTGCAGGGCGTGTCCTGCGCCGCCTCGGGAGAGCTCCGTGAAGCTATTCTTCACCTGGGCGCTTGCCTGTGCGGCGGTTGCGGGAGTGTTCTGGGGACCGCCCACCGCTCAAATCGCCGCTCTGGCTGCTGCGATCCTCGCGGCCGCGATCACGGACTACCGGAGTCTCCGGGCGGTTCTGCGCATCGGGCTCTTGCTCACCGTGCTCTTCAGCTCTGCGGTCGCCGGCGCCGTCGTCGCCTGGTCGACAACCTGGGAGCACGGAATCGAGCAGGGAACCGGCATGCTGTTTCGCTTGCTCGTACTGGTGACCCTCACCACCCTGCTGGCCCGCAACGTCGATTCTGAGAACCTGCTTCGTATCAGCCGACGGCTCGGAATGCAGCGCTTCGGGCTCGTCTTCGGCCTGGCCCTCAATGTACTACCCCACCTCGTATCATCGACCCGGCAGGTGGTGATCGCGTGGCGGGTGCGTCGGCGGGCGAGCGCGGGACCGACCCCATCCCCACTGACTCTGCTCGAGGTTCTATTGGCCCACGTCGCACGGATCGCCGACGACGCGGCCGCCGCGGCCGCCTTGCGCGGCCACGCAGCCTTGCAGCAACGGCCCAAACTCGCGCCGGCGCGTACCCCGGTCATCGTTGCCACCGGAAAAACCGGATCGGGCAAGACTACGGCCATCTTGGAGGTCATCCATCGGCTTCGAGGCGATCAACACCGTTTTGTGGGCTTCGTTCAGCCGGGTCGGTTCGAGCAGGGGCAAAAAACCGGCTTCGGTATTCGGGACCTCACAACGGGAGAAGAATCAGAGTTCGCTCGACTCGTCGAAAGAAAAGACGGCCAATTCGGAACCCGCTTCCGCTTCTTCGACGCAGGTATCGAGTTGGCACGACAGGCCCTGTCCAGCGCCCGCCCAGGCGATATTCTGATCATCGACGAGCTCGGACCGATGGAGCTGCGTGGTGAAGGCCACATGGACGCGGTGCAAACCGCACTGGAAACCCCGCATCTCTGCGCCGTTGTGGTCGTCGTACGCGCCCACCTGGTGCCGTCCCTTCTCGCCACCCTCGAAGCGGAAGACGCCAAGGTTGTTGAGGTCACATCGGAGAACGGCGCACAGAAGCTCGAAGAGCTTCTGAACCGCCGGTCCAGTCGCCGTGCACCGCTCAGGTCTCGAAATCACCGCGCAACCTGAAGGGAGTATTCGACCTGTGGGATTGACCCGGGTCAATGCGCCCAAGGTCGATTCGCCTCACCATGACAGATGCTAGTAAACTGGAGGATACTGGGTACAGCCCACTCAAGGAGGAGAAAACTGATGCGAAAGGCGATCGTGCTCGGAATGGTGTTGTGTGGAGCGATTTCGTTGACAGTCGGCGCGGCGGAGGATCCCAAGGTAGCCGGCGCGTGCATGACCTGCCACAAAGAAAAATCACCAGGGCTGTACAAGCAGTGGTTTGACTCCGGGCACGCGGCCCACAACGTCACCTGCCTGAGCTGCCATCAGGCGCAGCGCGGCGACAAAGATGCATACCAGCACTACGACGCCCTCATCGCTACCCTGGTCACTCCTGCGGACTGCGGACGCTGCCAC
>CAZCEX010000324.1:0-5569 GCA_964497785.1 uncultured Thermoanaerobaculia bacterium
TACCAGAACATCAAGATCTTGGCACATCTCATCCGGCAGAATCGCTCAGTCTAGGGTTCAGTAATTCGTACGTCCTCGCCCTGCCCCGTCTTGCGCAGCGGGGCGATTCTGTCACGCTTGAGTAATGTTGAATGAGGACCTTGAGAGCTGGTGTGATGAGCTGAGACGGGAAGTGGCCAAGGGAAGGGGATCGGGACGTGGCCCTCATCAAGTTTCGACGATCGATCTCGAATCGGGCCATGGAAACCTCCAGGTGGTCAACGGTCGCAATCTCCTGAGATTATGTTTCCGGGACAAGGAGGTTTCTGCTCGGTGTTGTGAAAACCGGCTGGGCAGGGATCCGTATAACACAGCGTTCTTACCTTTGAGCAAGGAGGGCGAACGATGACGTGCCCACGGTCCGACCGTCCCACCGACGCCGGAAAATCGACCGATCGGTCTTTCCGGCTGTATTTGCCTCGGGCTCTCTCTCATTTGTGGACGCGGCTCAAAACTATCGTGCCATGCAGCCCTGTGGCACTGGCCGTCGTCTCGCTGCTCTGGCTTTTGGTCCGCAGCGGATCGCAACCGAGAAGGCTGGCGTATCCGTGTCAGCGCGCCGCAGCCGCAAGTCTGGGCTCTCTGTTGCCGCTCGTCCTCCCGGCCCTCTTCCTGGTTGGCAAAAGGGGTCTCGACGACTCCAGGCGTCTGATACTGCGCCGCCGGCGGCTCCTGCTTGCCTCTCTGATATTCGTATGCCTGCTGGTCGGCCCGGAGGGTTATCGCGATGGCATGAGACTCGTCGAAGCGTCCCTCATCGGTGCGCCCCCACCGAAGGTCGCGCCAGCTCCCGCCACCGTCGCCGTCGTGCACCAGGAGCGCGCGGGCGTTTATTACACCGCCGAGGAAATCGATCAGATGGTCGAGCGTGCGGTGAATCTGGCAGGCGGCCTCGATCCCATCATGGTTGACGAGGACGGCAACGGCGAAATCGTGGTCGTGCTCAAACCGAACCTGGTGGTCGACATCTCTTTCACCGACAACCCGGAGAACGGCATCGTGACCGACCGACGCGTCGTGGCGTCGGTCGTTCGTCTCGTCAAGGAGGCCGGGGCACGGCTCGGTGTGGCCACCCAAATTGTCATCGCCGAGGGTTCGGCGGCCCCTGAAGACTGGGTAAACGGCTACACCGGGCGCGACATCACCCGCTACGCATTCGCGAGCGCCGGCTACGACACTGACTGGGATCGGCGTTTCGACCTCGATCCAGACGTGACCCTCGTCGACCTCAACGACTGCGGCGGCATCGATCCCGACCCTCCCCTCAACTGCACACTGGTGACCATCGAGAACGCGGTCATGCGCCGCCAATACTGGGCCGCGGACATCCTGGTCGAGGCCGAGGCACTGATCAGCATTCCGACTCTCAAAAATCACATCAACGCCGACATCACACTGTCCCTGAAGAACCGCGTCGGCACCGCGCCCAGCGACATCTACCACTCACGCAGCGCGAACCCCGATATGGCCAACCGAGCGAACCAGATGAAGTACTCCCTCCACTTCAGCGTCTATGGATTCCCCTGGGACATCGATCGCAGCAGCGGCTTCGCCTACCCGGAGGAGACCTCCAACCCTGATCTCATCATCAACTACACCATCGTCGATCTCAACCTGGTGCGCCCCCAGGATTTCGCGGTCATCGACGGCCTGATCGGCGTTACGGATGGGCCGTCCGGCTACACGAATCCGTCTCCGAACACCCAACTCATCATCGCCGGGCGCGACTCGGTGGCGGTGGACTCGATCGGCACGTTGATCATGGGATACAACCCCGATGCGGTCCACCACCTCCAGTGGGCCTACAATCGCGAGCTCGGCACCATGGACCGCGCGGTCATCACTGTCAGGGGGGATCACGTCGACACGGTTCGTACCCCATTCGGCTTCTCGACTCCCCCTCAGGGGGCCGGGCTCAACATTGAAACGGACCCTCCGTGGATCATCGGCCTCAACCTCAGATCCGGTCAGATCGTCAGCGGCGAGGTGCCGATCACGGTCTCCGATTTCGGCGACAATGTGGGGGTCGTCCGGGCGGAGATCGCGGTCGACGGCCAGCTCATAGCCGCCATCCCGAACCCGTCTGACCCGTTCACTCAGGTCTGGGACTCGACGACCTTCGACCCCGGGTGGCACGACCTGGAGGTCACCGTATTCGACGCCATGTTGAATGAGCAGAGCCTCGGGGTGCGAATCTACAGCAACCCGCCACCACATCTTCCGAATGGGCGAGCAGGATCGTAGACTCCCGACCGTAGAACCCGCCACGAGTGCTGCATCCGTGCCTCAGAAACCTCCGACGTTTTGCCTTCTGATCATTACGCGGGGTTGGGAAAGACGCCGCGCGAAAGACATCAACCTGATCGATCGCCTCGGTGAAAGCCAGATCCGACGTTCCCCTTTGCATGGGTGCCACTGACGACAGCCTCACAACTCCATCGGCAGACACCCTGCAGGAGGGATTCTTGAATTGGTGATAGGGTCGGGCCGATGGAGCGTCGCGCCCCCCGTGCGACAGGTTAATTTAAACCCGAGGTCAGCTGCCGTTGCCGAAATACGACGGCGCCGAGCAAGAGCACAAACGATAGAGCGAGGTAGGCTTGCGGTACAGCATCCGCGCCCGAGGCTTGCGTCGCGCCGAGGAAATCGAGAGCTGGCAGGTGGTTGATCGCGCCGAGGTACCAGATGAGCAGGTAGCTCACCTCGAACAGTTTCTTCGTCCCGCTCACGACTCCGAGGAACAGGGCCAGGGTCGGAACGAAGAGAGCGCCAACGAGCAGTGCCGACAAGTGCCCAACCTCACCAGCCACGAACGCCCGAACCATCATTCCGCAACCGGTCAAGACCGCGACCGTCACGCCGGCAAGCCACATGGCCGGAAACTGGCGAGTCTGCGGGTACGCTGACGAGAAGACCAATTGCCCGGTATTGAAGCGGGCTTCACGTGTTCCCATGGACGACCACATTGCCAGTGGCCATATCCAGGCAGCCGCCAATCCGTAGGTTCGTGCGTACTCGTAGGGCACTGCCAACTGCACGGCGATAAGCCCCAAGGCGACCAGGAACCACGACCAGTGATAGCCTTTGACCATCAGCTCGAGCTCAGCGCGCCACATCCTCAAAAGGCTGAAGTTGAAGTCAACAGGGCCGATATCGGCCCGACCGACAAATATCATGTCATCGCTCCGGGGATCATCAGCAGCCGGCATCGGCCGCGCTTGTTGTGTGGCAGGCTTCACGCGGCCCGCGCGCGCCGGGTCAAAGCGGTCAAAGAAACGTGCCGCGAGAGCGGCCAAACCCAATGCCGCAGCGATCCATACTAACCGCAACGGCAGCATAGCGAGCGACCACCTGATGCCTCCCCAGTGAAAGATCTTCATCGTGTCGTGGGAGGTGCCCGGTACGTATCCGACGAAGCCCATCTCGAAGCCGAGCTCTGCGTTCGGATAAGCCGCAAGGGCTGCCTCCTCCATGCTGGGAATGAACATGCCGAGGCCGGTGAAATCCAGCAAAGGGATGTCAACCAGAAAGCTGCTCACAAGGGCTGCCTCGGCAATGAACAGGTAGAGGATGTTCCCGATGGTGCCACGCAGAGGTCGGATCGACTCGAAGAGAACGGCGGTGGCCGCGACCAGAGTCATCACCGGCAGGCAAATAAAAACAAACGGTGCCACGAGCGCCCACAAGTCGAATCCGTTTTCGACAGTGCTGAGCAACTGCATGACAACAGCGGCGACCAACAATGTGGTTGCCATGAGCGCGAGAACCGCGAGATTGCTGACGAACTTGCTTGCAATGTAGAGATGATTGCTCACAGGCGTCGCCGCGAGAATCTCCCCGACGCGTGTGCGACGGTCTCGACTCAACGAGTTCTTGACCAGATAGAAGCCGAAAATGGCCAGCATGCAGGTACCGGCGGTTCCCATGAGGCTGCCTACCCATGCGGAGTTGTACTCCCCCCTGTACTCACCAAGACGCAGAGCCCATTTGCCGGTGATGACCAGGAAGCCGAAAAAGAGTGTGCCCAACAGAGTGATCAAAAAGGAATAGCGCCGCGTGCGCTCGCGAAAGTCAGCCACGGCGAGTTGATACAGCGTGCCGATTGCGCGCATCAGGCGGTCTCGCTTCGGCGGCCGGTGAGCAGGTACAGGTACGCGTCTTCCAAAGAAGGGGGGAGGGGGCGAGCGGCTTGGCCCGGCTGTTCGTTCGCCACTACTCGGATGCGCATCCCCTCGCTGGTTCTGACCGTGCCGCTGAGAACGTATTTCTGCTTGGCGATGGCCAGATCCGTGCTCGGAATGACCATCTCCCAGACCTTGCCTTCCACCGAGCGGAGCAAATCCTCCGGTACGCCCTGGAATCGAAGGCGCCCTTGCTTGATGACTGCGATCGAGGTGGCCGCCGCCTCGATATCCGAGACAATATGCGAGGACAGGATCACAACCCGATCACCCGCCAACTCTGCGAGAAGACCTCGAAAGCGAGCTCGTTCCTCCGGATCGAGACCCGCTGTCGGCTCGTCGACGATCAACAGCTTCGGGTCGTTCAAAAGCGCCTGTGCGATTCCGACGCGCTGTTTCATGCCACCGGACAACGAACCCAGGGATCGCTTGCGGGCGTCGGTGAGATTCACGAGATCCAGGAGGTTGTCGATTCTCCGGGTGGCCGAGCGGCCGCTGATGCCGCGCGCGGCTGCCAAATACGAAAGGAACTCCACCGGATTCAAGTTCGGATAGATGCCGAAGTCTTGAGGGAGGTATCCCAATACCTTCCGCACCTCGTTCGGTGAGGTTGTGATGTCGACCCCATCCCACTTTACGAACCCGGTCGTCGCTTTGGTGACGGTGGCCAGGATCCGCATGAGAGTCGACTTGCCAGCCCCATTCGGTCCGAGCAACCCAAGAATTCCGGTCTCTATTTCAAGGCTGAGATCCGAGATTCCCCAGACATCTCCTTTGTAGCGCTTCCCGATTCCGCAAATCTCAAGTTTCAATATCTCTCTCCTGTTCGCTTGCTATGCGTGACGCCCACGGCTGCCCGTGATCGCAGATTTACCGGCGCCGCGAGAGTGACGTTGCGCATGGGGACCTCCGTACAAGTGAGTGTACTCAATGCGGACGAGTGTCGGCTGGTATTTTCATCTCTCCGGCGGTGCCAGGCTTTGGGATATTAGGAAGTTGCTGTGGGCTGTTCCACAGGGGAGATCGGCGGATGGCGCGCAGGGCGAGGGTTGTTGTCGAAGGCGGGTTGTACCACGTGTACAACCGTATATCGAGCGGCGAGGGGGTCTTCGCTGATCCTGATGAGGCGAGCGCCTTCATTGAGATCATCCGGGACGTCAAGAAGAAGATGCGGGCACCGTTGGTGGACGTCGACGAGATGTTGCTGTGTTTCGGCACCACGCAGAAAACCGCTCGACAGCAATACCTGAGGGCAATCCGAGCCGGGATCGATCCAGGCTCTGCCGGGACGGATTCGCCGCGGGAGAATCTGTTGTGGACGTCGTAGGTGCCTCCTTCGTCGAACCGCC
>CAZCEX010000325.1:0-5560 GCA_964497785.1 uncultured Thermoanaerobaculia bacterium
GGGGCGGCTTCCGGGTCCAGGCGCAGACGCCAGCTGCCGCTGCGGCGAATCACCGAGGTCACTCTCGCCCGCCTGGCGGCAACCCTGAGGCGCTGCCCAATGGAGAGGTTCGCAATCTGTGGCGGCGCCGGCCCATAGCGGTCGACGATCTCCTCGGTGAGAGCAGCTAGTCCCTCCTCGTCGGCGCAGCCGGCGAGGCGTTTGTAGAAGCTGAGGCGCAGCGCAGGCTCGGGTATGTACTCGCCCGGCAGCTGCATGTCGAGACCGAGCTTGAGCTCGACCTCCTTGTGCGACGGCACGTCGCGGCCTTCGAGCTCACCAACGGCTTCCTCAAGTAGCTGGCAGTAGGTCTCGAAGCCGACCGCCTCCATAAATCCGTGCTGCTCGGCGCCGAGCATGTTGCCGGCGCCGCGGATCTCGAGATCGCGGGCTGCGATTCGGAAACCGGCGCCGAGCTCGACGAACTCCTGCACCGCCGCCAACCGCGCCCGGGCCGTGGTTGAGAGCGTGCGGCCCGGCGGAACGAGGAAGTAGGCGTAGGCAAGCCGGTCGGAACGACCGACCCGGCCGCGCAACTGGTAGAGCTGAGCGAGCCCGAAACGGTCGGCGCGATTGACTAGCAGCGTATTGGCGTTGGGGATGTCGAGGCCGTTTTCGATGATCGCCGTTGCGAGCAGCACATCAGCCTCACCACTCAGGAACGCATGCATCGCCTTTTCGAGATGGCGTTCGGACATCTGGCCGTGGGCGACCACAATCTCGGCCTCCGGCACGGCGCTACGCAACCAGTCGGCGAAGGCGCCGATCGATTTCACCCGATTGTGCACGACGTAGACCTGCCCCCCACGCTCGAGTTCGTGCAATACGGCCTCGCGCACGACGTCCTCGGAGAACTCCATGACCGCCGTCTCGACGGCTTGACGATCGCGCGGCGGGGTCTCGATGAGCGAGATGTCCCGCAGCCCCGAGAATGCCATGTTGAGGGTACGCGGGATCGGCGTCGCCGACATCGCCAGCACGTCGACCTCGGCACGCAAGCGTTTGAGGCGCTCCTTCTGTGCCACCCCGAAGCGCTGCTCCTCGTCGAGGATCACCAGCCCGAGATCGCGGAACGCGATGTCGCCGCCGAGCAGGCGGTGGGTACCGACCACGACGTCGACCCGACCCTCCTTGATGCCCGCCAACACCTCCTTCGAATGCGCCGGCGTCACGAACCGACTCAGCATTCCAACCTCGACGGGAAAGCCTTCGAGCCGCTCCCGGAAGGTCTGCATGTGCTGGTCGACGAGGATGGTCGTAGGGGCCAGAACCGCAACCTGCTTGCCGTCCAGAACGGCCTTGAAAACGGAACGGATCGCGACCTCGGTCTTGCCGAAGCCGACGTCCCCGCACAAGAGCCGGTCCATCGGTCGTTCGCTCTCCATATCGGCCTTGATATCGACCACCGCACTCACCTGATCGTCCGTGAGTTCCCACGCGAAAGCGTCCTCGAACTCCCGCTGCCACGGCGAGTCGGGCGAGTAGGCGTGGCCGCGCGAAGCACGGCGAACGGCAGCGATGCGAAGCAGCTCTGCAGCCATCTCGCGCACCGCCTTCTTGACCCGTGCCTTGCGTCGCCGCCAGGTGGAGCCGCCGAGCCGGTCGAGCTTCGGATTCGTCTCCAGATCCCCCGATGCATACTTCTGGATGAGATCGGCTCGCTCCACGGGGACGAGCAGGCTGTCCGTGCCCTGGTACTCCAGGACCAGCATCTCGAGCCGTCGCCCTTCAACCTCCATTCTCCGGAAACCGGCAAAGCGACCAATGCCGTGATCCATGTGAACCACAAGATCACCACGTTTGAGGTCCCGCAGGTCGGAGGCAAAGGCAGCAACGCTGCGCTTTCGGGGTCGTGGGCGCGGCGCAGCGGTCAGGTTGCGCCGACCGTAGACGACGAGGCCCCCGTCCCAGAAAAACCCTTCGCGGACCGCACAACGCACGATCGCCACCTGGGAGGGGCCGGGAGGGGCCGGAACTACCGAGACCTCACCGCCGTCCAGCAGGTGCGTGAAGCGCCGCTCCTCGCCCTCTGTGGCTACGGCGAGCACCTGGGCCAGGTCGCGCGCCCTGCGCTCCCGAAGCGTCGGCACGAGATCTGGGATCCTGCGCACGAAGCTGTCGACTTGATGGGTAACGAGCCGCCACCAGTGCGTCGTCCCGTCGATCACCTCGAGGCGTTCGATGCGCAGGTCGGCGCCACTCAGCACGGTGGTCAAGACCTCTGGATCGGGAAGCAATCGACCGGGACCAGGCAAAAGCAGATCGCGGGCTGACGCGCTCTTCCACTCTCGTTCCTGGACCGCGCGCAGTCGACCGAGTTCTCCAAGGACCTCGTCGAGGTCGGAAACGACCAATGAATCCGCCAGGTCGAGCCAGCCGATATGGTCATCAGCCGTGAGGTGCAAGGCGCCCCACCACATTCGGCGCTCGGCGTCCGCCCGAATCTGGCCCGCAAGAGCCTGGAACTCACCCTCGAGGATCTCGGCAAGCCGCCGGCGACGCTCCTGGGTCACCGGAAACGGATCGAGGGGCAGTAGATCAACGGCTTCGACGCCCTGACCGACACCTCTCTGATCGCCGGGCTTGAAGTGGCGAATGCTCTCGATGCGATCGTCGTCCACCTCGAGCCGGACTGGCAGATCACCACCGGGGTGGATGTCCATCACCCACCCCCGGACCGCAAAATCGCCGGCCTCTTCGACGAGGTCGACCCGCCTGTAGCCCGCCATCACCAAACGCTTCGCCAGGTCGTCGGTGTCGATGACCGAGTCGGGGGTCAGACGGAGAGTCGCTTCGGCAATCGAGGCAGGGTTCGGCAGAGCACCGAGCAGGGCTCGCGCTGGAACCACCAGCATGTCGATCGTTTCGCGAGCAACGGCGTCGAGCAGACGAACCAGCGCAAGACGCGAGGCCAGCGGGGGTTCAACACCCTGATAGACGGCGGCGGTGTCCGAAGGGGCGACGCCGACCCGCAGTCCCGGGTACAGCAGTTCGAGGACCGCGGCGGCTTCTTCAGCCTCAGACCTTCGGGGTGTCACGATGACCGTACGACGATCCGGCCATCCCGCCCGGGTCAGGGCCGCCACCACCATTCCGCGCGCGCCGGGTGTGATTCCCCCGATCGCGAGATGCTGTTCACCCCGGTGCAACGCGTCGGCAAGATCCGACAGGTCGGGCAACGGAAGCTTCAGGTCACGCATCGGCCGGTATCCGTATTCGAGTTATTCGTCGATGAATATTACGGGAATCTTCGTCGTGCGCGACGCCGCGCTGAGGCTGTCCACGACAGTGATTTTGAGCTCGTATTCGTGGTCTCGAGCGAGACCTTCGAGCGGCAGCTGAGTCCCCCAGACCCACTGACCGTCGCCGCCCGGCTGGAACTGGGCGGGACTGGCCGGTTGCTTCGGCGTCGGTTTGCCGTCGACGTACCACCGCATCGCCACACTGCCGGAACGAGGTTCAGCTGCCCCTTCGGGCACGGTCAGAATGCAAAAGAGCGCGAGATTCTCGCCCGTCCGGTATCGCCCATCCGGGCGCGACACCAGGTGATAGCCACCAAAGACAAACGGCTGGCCAACAACCGCCGCCTCGTCACGCAAAACCTCCGCCCCGGCGAAGACGACGGTGAGGAATCCTTCTCCCACCTCCTCGACGTGGATGTCGAGACGTTCGACGTGTACCGGCGCGCCATCCTCGACGAGAGCCAGCTCGAGGACCGCCTCTCCGACCGGCGCATGCACCGCAAGCTCGTAGGTGGAACCGAGGGCGCCTACAACCGGCTCGACAGTCTTCCTGAAACTTCCGACCGTGACCCCTCCCGCGTCGAGCCTTCCGACCAGCAGCCGCGGCCCGGGTGATGCCTCGGGCACGCGCACGCTCAGCCAGGGGGTCACGGGACCGAAACCGCCGATACCGCTTTCGATTGAGGCCACAACGCCTTCCGTCTCGACATCGGCGTCCAGCCAGGCGAGCTCGTCAGCGCGAGCGGCTTCAACACCGGGGATGAGTCCGTAGACGGGCATCGCCGCAAGGTCGGGGTGGCGCACCAAGGCGGCGGGCGCAGCCACCAGAACAGCAGCGGCCCCGGGGGCTTTCCGGATGCCGAGCTGGGTCCTGAAATGCCCCGTGCCATCGTGATCGAAGAAAGCAAAGGTCACGATTTCGGTCTTCTCCGGCCACTCGATGCCGTCGGGAAGGTCCCCCCGCTGATAGCCCCACATGTCAGCCTCCCCTTTGTGAAGACTGAACGTCACGCCGTACATCTGGATATGGGCTTCGGGGTCCGACGACCTCCCCTCCGGCGCCTTGCCGGTGCGGTAGAGCTGCGCCAGGTAATCTCCGATCGGGATTCTTGCGTGCTCGGAAGGCATGCCAAGGAGCAGGAAGGTCCGGCCCCGGTCGGTGAGTGCCCCACGCTCTCCTTCAATGCCAAACTCGGCGTCAGCGACGGCAATACGCCTGTCAAACTCGGTTTGGAACTCGTTTTCCCGGGTCGAAAGGTCGGGATCCCTCCGCGCCCAGAAAAGCCCGATGAATTCTTCCGCGGCGGCGTCTTCGGCAATCACACTCCACGCCTCGCGTTCGCTGTCAGTCAGGAGAAAGCCCTCGGGGCCCTCCGCCCAGTCCGCAAATTCAGGGGCGCCTTGCGCCGCTGCCATCAGCGCACCAGCCAGGATGAACAGGATGGACAGTCCGGTTGTTGTCGATTTCATCATCACCTCAGCCCCGGTGGTTCCGAGTCACGGCATCGTATCGCCTGCACTGCCCCACAGCAAGCAGACAAGCAGGAACGGCAACCATTATCGCCCTGACCGGCGGGCCACCAGCTCGACGACGCCGTGCCGCTCTTTGGGGCCGTCGCCGTGTTGATGCCACGGACCCAACCCCTCCCAGTGGAGTACGACCTGCCAGCCGGCAAAGAGTTCGAGGATCTCCCGGTGACGAAAAAAGGTCCGTACCCTGCCGTCTTCGTGCGCGAACGAGAGATCACCGATCGATCGCCATTGCTCGGCGATGGCTGCAAACCGCGGGTCCTCGACCGTCCACGCGGTAACGAAGAGCATCGAACCCACTGCTGTCCAGCGATCAATCGCCTTGACGAGGTCCTCGATGCTTTCTCGGGTCAGAATCTGCATCAGTCCGAAGACACAGACACCTCCGAACGAACGATCGGGTGCTCTGAGATCGCCGAATGATCCAAGACACACCTCCACTGCAAGGCCACGATCGGCCGCTGCTGCGGTCACCTGTTTGGTGGCCTCCGAAGATGGGTCGAGGGCGAGAACATCAAAGCCCCTGTCTGCCAACCACAAGGCATTGCGACCTTGCCCACAGCCAATATCGAGCACCGCGCGCTGCCGATCCAGGTGATCGACAAAGCGAAGGAGAGTCTCCTCGGGACCGCCCCCGAAAAGCCCGCCAACTCTCGCATAAGCCTCGTTGTAGCCCTCTGCCACCTGATGATCGTACTGCAAAGAAGTCTTCAGATCTGCGAGAGTAGTGAACTTTCCCGCCTGAAACG
>CAZCEX010000326.1:0-5559 GCA_964497785.1 uncultured Thermoanaerobaculia bacterium
GGGCGGCATGCAGAGCGTCGTCCCCCAGAAGCTGCCCCTGGCGCTGGCCGGCGAGCCGGTAACGCTCTTCAGATCGCACAACCCGGAGTACCCGGACGGTGGCCAACGCCGCGACTTCGTCTGGGTCTCCGATTGTGTCGACGTCGTACTCTGGTTGCTCGACAACCCACAGATCAGTGGCCTTTATAATCTCGGAACCGGGGTCGATCGCACCTTCGAGGATCTTGCTCGGGCCGTCTTCACCGCTCTCGGACATGAGCCTCAGATTGCCTTCATCGAGATGCCCGAGGCCATTCGAGACAAGTACCAATACTTCACACGCGCTCAAATGACCCGCCTGCGCGACGCCGGCTACACACGGCCGTTCACCTCGCTCGAGGATGGCGTCGGCGCATACATTCAGAAATACCTGACCGCAGCCGACCCCTATCGCTAGGCGTATCGATGGAAATATCGAACTCGTCAACTGGTCAGGATAAGGTCACCCGCCACGTCATCCTCGACCGAGACGGCGTACTCAACCAGGAGATGCCTGACGGCGCCTGGATGCACCGGGTCGAGGACTGGCACTGGGAGCCAAACGCTCTGGAAGGCCTGTGCAGGCTCGCCGCCGCCGGTGTCCACATCTCGGTGGCAACCAATCAGTCCGGGGTTGGCCGAGGAGTCTTCCCAGTGGCCGACGTCGGTCGGGTTCATGATCGAATGCTCGCGGAGGCCGCAGCGGCCGGTGCGCACATCGATGCGGTCTTCTTCTGTCCCCATGCCCCAGAGGATCATTGCCGCTGCCGCAAACCGGCGCCGGGGCTCGTCGAGGCGGCAGTTGAACACTCAGGAATACCGGTCGCCGAGACGATCCTGGTCGGCGATGCCCTGCGCGATCTGCAAGCCGCCGTCGCCGCTGGAGTCAGGGCCAGCCTTGTCCGCACCGGAAAGGGCCGCGCCACCGAGACGGATCTTGGAGACAACAGTCAATTCGCGGTGTACGACGACCTTCTGAGTTTTGCGCTGTCGATTGTCCCGATCAGAGAAAGGTCCTCATGATGTCGATCACAGCAACATTCGCGGAGCACTCTCGAGTCATGGCGGAGGCAGCGGAACAGTTGACCGAAGTGCTCGAGCAGTGTATTGACCGAATCGCCGCCAGCTTGCGGTCCGGCGGGACGGTCCTTGTGTGCGGCAACGGCGGCAGCGCCGCCGACGCGCAGCACCTCGCGGCCGAACTCGTCTGCCGCTTCGCCTTCGACCGGAGGGCACTGCCGGCGTTGGCCCTCACGACCGACACTTCGACCCTGACAGCCATTGCCAACGACCTCGGTTTTGAGAATATTTTCTCCCGTCAGGTCGAGGCGCTCGCAGGCCCCGGCGACATTCTGATCGCCATCAGTACGAGCGGCGCGTCGGCCAACGTCGTTGCGGCGGCTCAGGCAGCGAGAGAGACGGGCTGCGCCGTCATCGCCATGACTGGGCGTTCCGGGGGCCCACTTGCGGAGCTGGCCGACCTCGCCATCAAGGCGCCGTCGGACACGGTGGCGAGAATCCAGGAGGTGCACGAGGTCGTCGTTCACATCCTCGCCGGGTGTCTCGAGGCGGCGCTGTGCGGGGAGCACGGCGCACGATGAGCGATCGATCACCACTCACCACGATCGTCGGCAAATTCGAAGGGTTACACGTCTGGGTCGCCGGCGACCTCATGCTCGACGAGTACGTCTCCGGGCGGGTCGAGCGCATCTCCCCAGAGGCGCCGATCCCCGTCGTACACGTGCGCGATGCCCAGAACCGCCTCGGCGGCGCCACCAACGTCGCCCGCCAGATCGCCGCCCTCGGCGCCAGGGTCAGCCTATGCGGCGCAGTCGGCAAGGACGATACGGGCGATTTCTTACTCGGCCGTTGCGCAGAGAAAGGCATCGACACTCCGGCCGTGGCCCGGTTGCAGGGGTATCAGACCACACGCAAACTGCGTATTCTCGGACACGGACAGCAGCTGCTGCGCCTCGACTGGGAGGAGTTGCGTCCCTGCTCGGCCGAGATATCGACGGAGCTGGTGGGCGTGCTCCGAGAGGGTCCAGCCCCAGACGTCATCGTACTGTCGGACTACGCCAAAGGCTTCTTGACGGACGAGACGATCAATCTCCTACTCGCCGAAGCCACGAAGTACGGGGTCCCTGTGCTCGTGGATCCAAAAAGACACGACCTCGCAGCGTATCAAGGCGCCACCGTCATCACGCCGAATTTGCGCGAGCTCGAGGCGGCGACCGGCCTCAAGCTCAAAGAGGCAGAGATCGACGCCGTCGCCGAGGCTGCCCGCGGCGTGATTGGTGATGGTCTCTTCGCGGCGGTCATCGTAACGATGGGTGAGCGGGGCATGCTCGTGGTCCCGGCCGCAGCCGATCACATCACGATCAGCGGTCAGCGCCGCGCGGTCTTCGACGTCACCGGCGCCGGTGACACGGCCATCGCCGTCATCGCCCTGTCGCTCGCCGCAGGCGCGGACCTCGCCGACGCAGCACGAATCGCCAATACCGCAGCCGGCATCGCCGTCGGAGAGGTCGGCGCGGTGTCCGTCTCCAGTGAAGAGATCGTCTCCGCACTCCGCCGCCGCAATACGGGCAAGATTCTCGATCGAGAGCAGCTCACCGAGCAGGTCGAAGCATGGCACCTCCAGAACCGCCGCGTGGTCTTCACCAACGGCTGCTTTGACCTGCTGCACATCGGTCACCTCACGCTGCTGCGCGAAGCGGCTCAGCTCGGCGATGCGCTCGTGCTCGCCATCAACTCGGATGATTCGGTGCGCCGCCTCAAGGGAGACAAACGCCCTCTGGTTCCCGAAGCGGAGCGCGCCGCCCTGCTCGCCGCCCTCGATTGCGTCGACGCCGTCACCATCTTCGACGAGGACACGCCCCTCGAGACCCTCGAAGCCATCCACCCCGACATCCTCGTCAAGGGGCAGGACTACCTCCCCCACGAGGTCGTCGGCCGCGAGCTCGTCGAGAGCTACGGAGGACGGCTCGAGCTCGTGCCGCTGCTGCCCGAACACTCAACGAGCGACCTGGTGGAGAAGATTCGTAAGAGTCGATCACTCTGAGGGCTTCCCGCGGTCAGGCTATGATCGTTGGGACGCCGCGACCGTATACGGAGAAGTAACGACTATCTGACTCGTTTTGACAACCCGGAAGGTGGCAAATCATGGAGATGCTCCTGGTCCTGGTGGTGATCGGCCTCCCGGCGCTCGCCCTTGGCGGGTTCATCGTCGGGCTCGTGGCGCTGTCGCGTACGAAAGGGCTGAGGAAACGGCTCGACGGCTTCGTGGAACCGGAACCGATCGGCCCCGGGCACCCGTTGGCGCGGCGCCTACGGGCACTTGAGGAACGAGTGGCCGGGCTCGAGGCTCAAACTCCCACGGCGCCGATCGCGGCCGAAGACCAGGACACCGACCCGGGATTCGAAATTCCGGTCGCACCAGAAGAGATTCAGGCGGAGGTTCCGGCCAGCCCTCCAGTGCAGCCGGACCTACCGGACCCGTTCGAAAACCAGCCCACCATCCCGTTACCACCCGAGGTTTCGACCCAGCCGCCGGCGCCTGCTGCAAAGCCGGCGGCGTTCAAACCGCTGCCGCCAGCGGAACCCCGCGCTCCCCGTGCACGCATCGAGTGGGAGCGTTGGATCGGGGTTCGCGGCGCCGCCGCCGCCGGGGGCGTGGTGCTCGCTCTCGCGGCGCTGCTCTTCTTCCAGTACTCGATCGAGCACGGCCTGATCTCTCCGACCATGCGGGTCGTTTTCGGCGTCATCGCTGGGATCGGGTGTCTCGTGGGCTCCGAGTGGCTCGTCAAGCGCGATCAAGAATCTGCGGCGAACGCCCTTGCAGGGGCGGGAATCGTCATCCTCTATGGCGCCACCTGGGCCGCCCAGAACCTCTACAGTCTTATCGGTACGGTGCCCGCCTTCGTGCTGATGGTGCTCATCACGACGGTTTGCGTGACCCTGGCGGTGAGCCGAAACGCTCGTTTCATCGCCGTGCTCGGCCTGCTCGGCGGCTTCGCGACGCCGCTGCTCATGGCTTCGGACATCGACAGCCCGGCGGCCCTGTTCGGCTACATCCTTCTCCTCGACCTCGGACTCTTGTGGCTGGCCCGCGCCCGCGGTTGGCCCCTGCTCGCAGTGCTCAGCCTCGTCGGGACTGCCGTGCACCAGGCGTTCTGGATCTTCGGCACGATGGATGCCGACCGAGCGGCCATCGGCATCGCGGTCCTTGGCGTATTCGGGCTGGCGTTCTTATTCGTCGGCAGCGGCGATCGCGAGCCGTCGCGCCTCTGGCGAGCGACCCGTGCCGGCGGGATAGCCATTCCCTTCGCCTTTGCCCTGCACTTTGCCGGCTCGACCCGGCTCGCCGAGAACCCATGGCCGCTCGGTCTGATGCTCCTGGTTCTGAGCGCAGGCGCCTGCTGGCTGTCACGACAAGAAACGCGGGGGCCTGCGATCGGCGCCGCAGGCGCATCACTCGGCGTCATGACCCTGTGGTTCCTCAACCACAGCCCCTCACCGGCGCTCGCCTGGCAAGCCGTGGCGTTGTGCATCGCCCTCGCGGCGGTCTTCACGATCGCTGCCGAGCTGTCCCGCCGCCACCCCAGCGCACGCCGGCTCGGCGTCGCCGCACTGACCTCGATGCTCGGCTTTTTGCTATTGCTCGCTCTTGCACCCCTGGAGATCCGGGTCGTGGCGCCGTGGCCCTGGCTCGCGGGTTGGGCCGTTCTCAGCGCCGGGCTCGTCCTGCACTCCCGATGGCCGCAGCGAGCCTGGGTTCAGCTCGCAGCGGGCCTCGGTCCGGCACTCGGCCTGTTCGTCGTCGTCGCCGCCCATTGGCGCGGCGACGGGGCGCTCGAGCCATGGGCCTTTCTCGCGCTGATGATCGGCGCTGCGATCGTCTTTGCGATCCTCGCCCTGCTGTTTCGTAACGAAGAGAGAGGCGATTGGGCAGAACGGACCGCAGCCGCTACTGCACTCGCGATGATGCCGGGTGCTTCCCTGCTCGCAGCCCTGGACCACTCGGCAACCGAGATGAGCATCGGCGCCACGCTCATTCTGGGATTGTTCATCGCTCTGTCGGCAACCCGGACCCGGTCCGGAGCGTGGCTACTGGCCGCGACGATCGCCACGGCATTCTGGCAGTCCGTCATCTACTTCGAAGATCATACCCATCCCGTCGCCGGATCGGGCATGGCGCCCGAGCTTGCGTTGCTGGCGATATCGGCGGTGCTTTTTACGGTATGGCCGGCGCTCGTCCCGAGGGCCTTCAACAGGAGCCGATCGGCCTGGTGGGCTGCAGCGCTCGCCGGCCCGTTGTGGTTCACGGCTTTAAAAGCAGCCTTCGTCGCCCACTTCGGCGATGGCGCCGTTGGTCTGCTACCCGTCGGTCTGGCTGCCATTGCCCTCGCCACCGTTCTCGCGGTGAGACCACAACTGGCAGACCACGCAGGCACCCGGCGAACCGCTCTCGTGTGGTATCTGGCGGTCGCCCTCAGCCTCGTCTCGATAGCCATCCCGCTGCAGCTCGAGAAGGAGTGG
>CAZCEX010000327.1:0-5556 GCA_964497785.1 uncultured Thermoanaerobaculia bacterium
CGAAGAGAGGCACGTACTCGGGGTTGACCTCGTACCGGTGGCGGTGGCGCTCCCAGACCTCGTCCGAACCATAAGCGTCCCAGGCCAGCGAGCCGGGTTTGAGCCGGCAGGGGTACTTGCCCAGACGCATGGTGCCACCCATCTGATCGACGCCGACCAGCTCGCGCATCTTGTAGATCACCTTGTAGGGCGGTTGCGAGTCGAATTCGGTGGAGTGTGCGTCGGCGAGTCCGCAGACGTTGCGGGCAAATTCGATCACCGCCGCCTGCAACCCGAGACAGATTCCGAAGAACGGGATCTTGCGCCCGCGGGCAAACTCGATCGCCCGAATCATGCCTTCGACGCCGCGTTTCCCGAAGCCCCCTGGAATCAGAATCCCGTCGAGGTCGAACAGGGTTTCCGGGTAACCGGACCCTTCCAGAGTCTCTGAATCGATGAAGACGAGGTTGACCTTGACCTCGTTCGGGAATCCGCCGTGGATCAGGGCTTCGTTGAGGCTCTTGTAGGAATCGGCCAGGTCGACGTATTTCCCAATGATCCCGATCGAGACCTCGCCCTTGGCCGATCTCGTAGCCTCGACGACCTCACGCCACCTCGTCAGGTCCCGCTTGCCGGCGGGCAGATTCAGCTTCTCGAGCACGATCTTGTCGAAACCTTCGGCGGCGAGTTTCAACGGAACCTGGTAGATGGTCTCAGCATCCTCGGCCGGAATGACGTCGTGGGTCTCGACATTGCAGAAAAGGGAGATCTTGTCCCGCAGTTCGTCCGGCAGCGGTCGGTCGACCCGAACGAGCAGGATGTCGGGCTGGATGCCGATCTGCAGCAGCTCCTTGACCGAGTGCTGAGTCGGTTTGGTCTTGAGTTCGTTCGAGCCCTTGATGAACGGCACGAGCGTGAGGTGGATGATGATCACGTTCGAACGCCCGACATCTGCCCTGAACTGGCGGATGGCCTCGAGGAACGGCAAGCTCTCGATGTCACCCACCGTGCCGCCAATCTCGACGATGACCATGTCGACGTCTCCACCGAGTGCCGAAATGCCGGCCTTGATCTCGTCGGTGACGTGGGGGATGACCTGCACGGTCTTGCCGAGGTAATCGCCCCGACGTTCCTTTTCGATCACCGAGGCGTAGATCTTGCCGGTCGTGAAATTGTTCTTCTTCGCCATCGTGACCGAGGTGAAGCGCTCATAGTGGCCGAGATCAAGATCAGTCTCGGCCCCGTCGTCGGTGACATAGACCTCGCCATGTTGAAAAGGCGACATGGTACCGGGATCAACGTTGACGTACGGATCGATCTTGAGCATGGTCACGCTGTAACCGTGGGCCTTGATCAGAGCCGCCAACGAGGCGGCTGAAATGCCTTTACCGAGACCGGAAACCACCCCACCAGTGACGAATACATATTTGGTTGACATCAGTCAGCTCCCCTCCCGGCTCTGCCGGTTCATGATCTTTTCGACCTCTTCGAGATCCTCAGGAGTATCGACCCCGATCGCATCGTCGGGGGCTTCAAGCACCAACATGTCGATGCCGTTCTCAAGAGCACGCAGCTGTTCGAGGCCCTCGAGACGCTCCAGGCGCGACGGTTCGAGGCCGACAAACGTCGCCAAGGCGTCGGGGCGAAAGCAGTAGATGCCGAGGTGCAGGCGAAAAACCTCGTCACGGGTCGGCGATTTCCTCAGGAATGGGATTGGCGCCCGCGAGAAGTACAAGGCTCGACCGTCTCTCCTCGTCACGACCTTGACGGCGTTGGGGTCCCCCGCACGCTGTTGAGGCAGCGGCCGACAGAGCGTACCAATGCCGACTTCTGGGCGCCGCAGCATCCCCTCGACCAGGGTATCGATGTTGCGCCCGGACAGCATCGGCTCATCCCCCTGGACGTTGATCACGAGATCCCAGCCGGGCCGAGATAATACCGCCTCGGCGACCCTGTCCGTACCAGAAGCGCACTCCCCTGTCATGACCGCCTCAGCACCGATCTCGCGTACAGCCGCGGCAATTCGATCGTCATCGGTCGCGACGACAACATCGGTCACTGTATGCGCGGAGGCGGCGCGCCTGACGACGTGGGCGATCATGGGTTCGCCGGCGATCATGGCCAACGGCTTGCCTGGGAACCGCGTTGAACTCCAACGGGCCGGTATGACGGCGATGACGGTCATGATTCGTTGTCCCATTCCGTCCACCGATGCTAGGGATCGATGTTCGGCGCGTCAAGAGGCACGATCAAAGTTCATACGAACGTTTGTCTGAGTGCCGTGATATCTTCGGTAGGTGCAGAGAAGGAGGCCTCGTGACCACCACCCCCCAAATCTCTCTCGTCCGTTCCTGGCCGTGGCTTGCCGCGGCTGCACTCTTCACCCTTGTCCTCCTGGCGACCCTGGGGATCGCCCCAAACTTGTGGTACAAGGTCCTCCCTCACATCGAACCCTACCTCGGTTTCATCGCCGTAATTGGTGGCGGCCTTGCCATATCTGGACTCCTGCTCAAGGCTTGGTCTGGCGGCCCCTACCACAGGGGAGCCGCTCTTGGCCTGGTTATCCTGGGCGCAATGACGATCGTGGTGCTGCTGCTCACCTTCTTTGCGGATGCCACCCCCGCCGGCAAGCTGCACGTCGTCGAGTACGCGGTGCTGGCCTATCTCACCCTCAATGCTCTTCGGGTGGAGCGCTTCATCGACAAGGCCCTCGTTGTGGCGATCGGCAGTCTTCTGGCAGTCGGAATCATCGACGAGTGTTTCCAATATCTCCTGCCAAACCGCTATTTCGACCTCTTGGACATCACCGGCAACTGGATCGCCACAGGCCTGGGCCTCGTCTTCTGGACGTCGTGTTCGAAATACAGCCCGTGGCGACAAGCCCCCCGTGAAACCTGATGGCCGCCCACCGGTTCTGGCTAGGAGAGTGTAGGGCATTGAATCAGCGGCGCCTTTCGGGTGTCGTTTGGCCCCTTTTTCGGCGTATTCTTGACCCATACCACCAGTATGAGCCTGCGAATCCGCCGAAAAACGACCTCAAACGACTCTCCGAAATCCATCCACCATCAACGCTCTACCCCCGCCTAGTTGCGGTATCAACCTGAGATCTATGGGTAACATATTTGAATGAAGCGAGTTAGGCTATTCGTTCTCCGGCTTCTCAACGTTCGGAATTCTCCTGTACACGAGCACGCTGTCGGATAACCAAATGGGTTTGACCAGGTCAACTCGGTGGACGAGTTGGTAGTTGCTGTGAAACCACCGGGAGGTCAACAGCCCCTGCCGGATGAAATGGGCCAGTGAGACAACGTAGTCGGGACGTTCGCTCTTGGTGAGTCCGATCGGTATGGCGGCTGTCTCGGCATCGTACCGTTGATTTGGTGGACACGGGAGGAATGGGAGGGCTTCAGGACTGACCAGGGCGCACGCGTCGAGCACGGCTCCCCTCCAGAAAAAACCGAGGGCGCCGATCTCAGGGGCGCAGACGACGGAAGAAGGCGAGGCATTCATTCTCAGCCAATGGCCGGTCCGTTCATAGTCCAAAACTCGTGTATCGAAGCCCGTCACGGCGAGAATCGGCGGGTAGCCTCTGAATCGAGATGAGCCATAGCTCCAGACCATGGACAAGGAAAGTGCACCGACGATGACCGCCTGCAGGACTCCTTCGGGGACTGAAAGCCTCCGGTGTACCAAGCTCAGCGACCGCCTGGCTATGATCGGCAGTCCCACAACCACCGCAGCCAGCCAGAAAAGAAAAATGTTGGCGCCATACCAATGAAAAAGCAGGGGGTTCAGAATGGCGTACAACGTCGTGACGGCAATGAAGAGCCCTCCTACCTGGAGGGCGCCGATCCTCGAGGAGCGACGATAGAGCAAGAGCCCCAGTCCGCCGAGCACGCTGACTGCGACGGCACTCCACAACAGCCAGGTTGAGACAGGACCAAAACGATCAGCCGCAATCCATCGTGCCCACCATGTTGCGATGGTTGTGATGGCCGCACCGGGTTCGATCGGATACAAAGGCGCACTTTTGGCGATCAGGGAGAGGGGAATTGGTGTTCCGAAGTAGGCAGTGGCGAAAGTACTCCAGAGCAGCCCCGGAAAGAGCAGAGCGCCCCAGAACACCATGGGCCGGGCTGGATTTTCATACCGCCAAACGAAGGCGCCTGCAACGACCGCGAGGACTCCCTCCGGCCTCGTGACGGCGGCAAGTCCAAAAAAGACAGCCATGAGCACGAAGCGCCCTCGTTGGGAGGCGGCGATTCCAGTGAGAATCAGAAATGTCAGGAGGAACGCCTCCATTCCTTTCCAGCTGAGAGTGACCATTGCGGGATGGATGAGAAACCAGGTAGCAACCACCAGGGCCAGAGAGGCCCGTAGTTTCATGCCGTGAAGGACCCAAACCATGCTGAATGCTGTTCCCAGGAACCAGAGAAGGTTGGTGCGAACTGCTAGCGTTGGGATGTCGATCGCAGGGAATCCGATTTTCAGGGCCGCCAGCCAGAAAACGTACAATGGTGTTGAGGATCCGAAAACTCTTTCGCCCTGATTGTAGACAAGACCGTGACCGGTTGCGAGGTTCTCCGAATATCGGAACGAGATGAATGCGTCATCTTCCGCCACTACCGGTATCGACAGATGGATGCTCGAAACCCACACGCACGCAACACAGAACAGGAGCAACGCAGCAACCCGAGTTGCCGTGATACGAGGCATGCACGGCCCCCCGGTCACGTTAGGATTCTCGCCCGTTACCATTCGGTTTCTTTAGATGGGAAATGCCCGCGCCCAGGTTCTGGGTCAACCCAGAGGGCGATGGCGTGGCAAAGGCGTTGCACCGTGCTATCTCCAATCGGACTGCTGTTCCGGGGTATTTCCGAGGATCGCCTCAATGCGCTCCATGACGCCGTCGTCGAGGCGGTCGACAACCTCGAGAGCCGCCATGTTCTCCGTCACCTGCTCCGGCCGGGAGGCACCGGTGATAACCGTGCTGACGTTGGTATTTTTGAGGCACCAGGCGAGGCTGAGCTGGGCCTGAGTGCAGCCGAGCTCTGCGGCGATCGGCGCTATCGCGCGCACTTTTTTGATGTCGGCTTCGGCCTGGCTTCCCTCAAAACGTCCCCTGAGCCACTCGTATCCCGGTAGCGATCCTCGCGTATCATCGGCGATGCCCTCGTTGTACTTGCCCGTCAGCAGGCCGCTGGCAAGGGGGCTCCAGGTCGTCGTGCCAAGCCCGAGACGTTCGTACAGCGGTGCATACTCCCGCTCTACCCGGTCCCGATGCAGCATGTTGTACTCGGGTTGCTCCATCAGGGGCGTCGTGAGGTGTTCTCGGCGGGCGATGTGCCAGGCCTCGAGGATTGCCTCTGCCGGCCACTCCGAGGTGCCCCAATAGAGGGCCTGTCCTTTGCGGATGACGTGATCCATTGCGCGGACCGTCTCCTCGATCGGGGTGTGAATGTCCGGGCGATGGCAATAAATCAGGTCGACGTACCCTACCTGCAGCCGGGCCAGGGCCGCTTCAGTTCCCTCCAGGATGTGTTTTCTCGACAGGCCACGATGGTTGGGCCCGTCGCC
>CAZCEX010000328.1:0-5540 GCA_964497785.1 uncultured Thermoanaerobaculia bacterium
GGGCTTTACCTGGACTACAAAGGCAAGAGCGCCAGTGTGATGATCTTCGGCTCGTGCCTCCTGATACTGGTTCATCTGGGGTTTGCTTTCGGCCCCTCTACGAGCATCGTCGCCATAGGTCTGATGGTCCTCCTGGGTATCTCCTTTTCCTTGGTACCTGCCGCCATGTGGCCAGCCGTGCCGAAAATCGTCAAGGAGAAGTACCTGGGCTCAGCGTACTCCCTGATCTTCTGGATCCAGAACTGGGGCCTGATGGCCGTTCCCATGATCATTGGTTGGTCGCTGGAGGCCAACAACCCGGGGGTGACGGAGCAAATCAAGCAAGGGGTTGAAGCCCACTACGACTACACGGTGCCACTGGTTCTGCTTGCCGTCACCGGAGTCCTTGGCCTTGTTTTTGCCTTTCTGCTGAAAATGGAAGACAAGAGAATGGGCTACGGATTGGAATTGCCCAACAAAAACCCGAGTTTGCAGGATACGGGCGGCAACCTGAACACGCCTTAGCCCGAATACGGCCTCGGGAAGGGCTGTGAGCTGGCGAGAGAACTGAAAAACCAAAGAAATGGGAGGGCAACCATGGACAAGCTGGCGATCTTGGCAGAGGCTCCACCCTGGGAGTGGCCTGAAGACACTGACACGTTGGTTCTCGAGACTCTTCTCAATAACCAAATCGGTGAAGATGCTCGTCTCGTAGCCGCGGGTATGGCGGGCGATTACACCATCGTCAACGACGAGATATTCGACATCCTGCTGTCGATCGTAGGTGATCCCGAGGAAACGGACAAAATGCGTGGCAACGCGGCGATCTCCCTCGGCCCCGCTCTCGAGCATGGCGACATCGATGAGTTCGACGACCCCGATGACTGCCCGATCTCTGAGAGCACCTTCCTCGCAGCACAAGAATCACTGCATACGCTCTACATGGATTCCGCTATTCCCAAGGTCGTGCGCCGGTACATCCTCGAGGCGTCAATCCGCGCCCCCCAGGACTGGCACCAGGACGCGGTCCGGGCTGCCTACGCCAGCGGCGACGCGGATTTCATGCTGACCGCTGTGTTCTCGATGCAGTGGGTCCGAGGATTCGACGACCAGATTCTGGAATCGCTCGACAGCGACAATGACCTTGTGCACTACCACGCTGTCTGCGCCGCCGGCAACTGGGAGTTGAAAGCAGCATGGCCGCACGTCAAGAACATCGTTGTTTCCGAACGTGCTGACAAAGATCTGCTGCTGGCGGCCATCGAAGCCGCCGTCAGTATTCGCCCCCTGGAGGCCGGGGAAATCCTGGCGGACCTGGTCGACATCGACGACGAAGACATCGAAGACGCGATCTACGAAGCATTGACCATGGCTGGACACCTGAGTGGTGAGATCCCCGATGACGAGGAGGACGAGCTCCTCAACTGATCAGGAACCCAGGTGGCGACACCTTGCCCCTGGGTCCCGTCGGGGTAACAGCTCGCGTCCGACGACACCTGATTGTAGATCCGTGATGTGACCGTGACCGGTTGGTTCGACACAACTTCGAGAGCACCCGAGCCTTCGACTGCAAACTGCCCCACCACGTCGATCAAGATCGACTGCACCCCCGACGGAACGTACGTGGTGCTGCCGTAGTCGGCGCTCAAACCGTGGAAGGTGATCTCGACGTTGGCCGTGCCGCTGCCGGTATTGAGAAGCCCGAGATCGCTGCGCCACTGGCTCTGGTTGAGGCCGGCCGCGTGGCTGCCTACCGGCACCCAGACGACGTTCGTAGTCGGCGGCGCGATCGTGATCGTTGCCGTGGTGCTGTCCAGCTGCGACCAGGCTCCTGAGGTGCGGCTATTCGACCCGATTTGTGGTATTTTTCTCAGCCTGACAGCTCTTCATGCGACTAACCGGAGGCAACAATGAACCCCAACGTCAAAAAGCTCGCAATCCTCGCCGGCGGTGGCCCGGCGCCCGGGATCAACAGCGTGATCGGCGCGGCGGCAATCCATGCCGCGCTTACCGGCTCGGAGGTCATCGGCATCCAGGATGGCTTCAAATGGATCAAGGAGGGGAACATCGACCACATCATGCCCCTCACGATCAGCGCCGTGAGCCGCATCCACTTCCGCGGCGGCTCGTTCATCGGCATCAGCCGCGCCAACCCCACCGAGAAAGAGGCGCACCTCGAGAACAGCGTGACCTCCCTCTTGCGCCTCAACGTCGACCGCCTGATCACGATTGGCGGCGACGACACCGCCTACTCGGCGCACATGCTCAACGAACGCAGCGGCGGCCGCATCCGTGTCGTGCACGTGCCCAAGACTATCGACAACGATCTTGACCTGCCGCTTTACGGCAACACCTTCGGCTTTCAGACTGCCCGCCACAACGGCGTCGGCATCGTGCGCGACCTGATGGTCGACGCCAAGACCACCTCGCGCTGGTACCTGGTGGTCACGATGGGGCGTAAGGTCGGTCACCTCGCCCTCGGCATCGGCAAGGCGGCGGGCGCCGCGCTCACCCTCATCCCGGAGGAGTTCAAGGGCCCCGTGCGCCTGCAGGAGATCGTGGACACCATCCTCGGGGCGATGATCAAGCGCGAGAGTATGGGGGTACCGCACGGGGTAGCCGTGCTCGCCGAGGGCCTGGTCGAGTCGATCGACCCGCGTGACCTGGCGCAGATCGAAGGCGTCGAAAGGGACGCTCACGGCCACCTGCGCCTGAACGAGATCAACTTCGCTGACATTCTCAAGGACCGCCTGACGGAGGGCATGCGCAAGTACCGCCTCGGCTCCTCGATCGTCGCCAAGAACATCGGCTACGAGCTGCGCTGCTCGGACCCGATCCCACTGGACATGGAGTACACCAGGGGCCTCGGCTACTACGCCGCCAAGTACCTGACCGAGGGGGGCAGCGGCGTGATGATCACGATCGAGGGCGACCACCTCGAGCCGATCTCCCTCACCGACAACATCGACCCAAAGACCGGTAAGACACGCGTGCGCATGGTGGACATCAGCTCCGAAGGCTACCGGATCGCACGCAGCTACATGATTCGGCTATCGAAAGACGACTTCGAGGACCTTCATCAGGCAGCCAAGCTGGCTGCCACCGTCGGCGTCTCGATCGAAGAGTTCCGCAACACCTTCGGATATTTGGTGGCCAATGAGCCGCCGCCGATCCGACTGATCTCCAGCCGCAAAACGAAGTCTTCAGCGGCCGCCCCGGCGGCGCAGAAAAGCGAACCTGCCACCACCCCAAAGAAGAAAGCCAAGGCGGGGAAACGGGAGGCACGCTAATCTCGGCCCGCGTCAGGCAACTAGCCCCAAATCAAGCGCTATCTGGCGGCGATCTGCGCCATCTCTTGCGCCCTGGAACCTTCGGTCTTGTTGACGCAGTTGAGAGCCGCTACACTTCCTGCGGCCGCCACGTTGTGGATCACCGAACTGAACACGCCGCGTAACGCGCTGCCTTCGGAAAAGTGTATACAACTGGTGTACAATAGCGCTTGGAGAGTCTGAGAATACCGGCGGCATGAGCCCGCTCAAGGCTGAAACAAGGGGGAATCCAATGAAACGTCAGACCATTAAAACGTTGTTCTGGGGCGCCGTCTTTCTGGGGGCACTCACTGTAGCTGGTGTCGCGACAGCGGCCGACACGCCTTCGGTGACGGTGACCGGCTCCGATGCGAAAGGTTTTGTCGCTGCGTTCGACTGCGGCGCGCCGGCCCTGGAGCCGGTAAAGACCGCTGAAGGCGAGTTCCTGCGTATGGGCTGGCCCGACACTCCGGTGATCGGTGAGGTCGGCGCTCCGGCCCTGCCGGTGGTCCGCCGCCTGTTTGCCGTGCCGCCCGGCGCCTCGATCGAGGTCCGTTGGGAGCAGGGTTCCGCAAATACGATTCGACTTGGTGGCGATGCGCTGCCGTGGCGGGTGTTCCCTGTTCAACCACCGATCCCCAAGCTCCCCGGAGCACTTGAGAACGCCGAGTTTCAGTTCGACGCCGACGCCTACGTCGGTTCGCCGGAGAGAGGACCGCGCGGCATCGTCACCGAGGTTGGACTGGTCCGCGGCGAGCGCATCGTTCAGCTCGAAGCACGGCCAGCGCACTATGACCCGGCTGAGAGAACATTGACCTGGTGGCCGTCGCTGTCGGCAACAGTGACTTTCGGCGACATCGACGACCGAGTTGTCCGGCGGCCTGTGGCGCCCGGCCTTGGCGGCGTCATCCTCAACCCGGAGGTGCTGGTTAACGTCGAAGCGCGCACTACCGGTGAGTACCTGATCGTTGTCGACGACGGCTTCCAGGCAACGATCGCACCTTTTGCCGCTGCGAAAACGGCCCAAGGCTTCACCGTCACGACCCACGTCGTCAACGGCGACTCCAACTCGCAGATCAAGACCTTCATCCAGACCCAGTGGGACGCGGGCACGACCTTCGACCACCTGCTGCTGGTTGGGGACACCGACACCGTGCCGCACTGGAATGGATCGGGCAACGGCACGCCCGACACCGATCTCTACTACGGTTGCATGGACGGATCCGGAGACTACCTGGCCGACATCGCGATCGGCCGTTTCTCGGCGCGCACGATCGGCAGTCTCCAGGGCATCATCGACAAGACCCTGTACTACGAGAATGGACCGCTGGCCGATCCCTCCTACCTCAAGCGTGCGGTGTACATGGCCGGATCCGACAACTATTCGATCACGGAAGGCACCCACGAGTACTGCATCACGAACCACATGGACCCCAACGGTTTCACCTCGGACCGGGTGTTTCAGGTGACCTACGGGGCCACCACACAGGACACGCGAAACTCGTTCAACGACGGGCGGGGATTCGGCATCTACTCCGGACACGGAGGCACCTACTCGTGGGCAGACGGACCGCCATTCGAGCAGAGCGATGTCAATGCCCTGACCAATAACAACATGTACTCGATGGTGTGGTCATTTGCCTGCGTCACCGGAACCTATACGGTCGCCGAGTGCTTCACCGAAACCTGGCTTCGCGCCGCCGGCAAGGGCGCTGTCACGATGTACGGGTCGTCGGTCAACAGCTACTGGACTGAGGACGACATTCTGCAAAAAAGACTGTTCGACACGATTTTTGACAATACCGACGACGTTCCGACCGAGGTCGGGCCGGTCTGGAACGAGACAAATCTCCGGTTCATCGACCATTTCGGTGCACCCACACCAGGCAGCGACAACCTACGGTACCTGGAGATGTACAACCTCATGGGCGACCCAAGCGTGCGCCTGCCCAGCACGTGCTCTGAGGCCGGCACGGTCAGCCTTGACCACACCGCTTATGCGTGCGAAGACACGGTCACCGTAGCGGTTGCCGATTGCGGCCTCAACCTCGACGACAATACGATCGACAAGGTCTTTGCAGACATCGACTCGACCACCGAAACGGGCGTCGAGCGCGTGGAACTTGTGGAGACCGATGCCGCATCGGCCGACTTCCGCGGCTCAATTGACGTCAGCACGACCGACGCCGCCGGAGTGCTCCAGGTAGCCGAAGGCGACAGCATCACCGTCACCTACATTGACGCCGACGACGG
>CAZCEX010000329.1:0-5531 GCA_964497785.1 uncultured Thermoanaerobaculia bacterium
TTCGGGATATACTGTATATATCGTATATGAACAGTAATGCACCCCCGTTACTCCTCCACCTCGTCCCCGGGGACCTGGAACCACTGCGCGAGCAGATCGTGCGACAGCTCCGCAGTCGAATCGTGCGCGGCGAGCTGGCGACGGGCGACCCCCTGCCCGGCCACAGGCGACTGGCGCGCCAGCACCGGGTGGCGCCGTCCACGGTCGAAGCCGCCTACGAGCTCCTCGTTGGCGATGGGCTGCTCACCGGTAGCCCCACGAACGAGGTCCGGGTGGCGGTCCTCGGCGCCGAACGTCGCCGCGACCTGGTGGAGCGCCTGCAGCTCGAGAAACTGGTGGCGCAGGAGCTCGGGCGGCGCGAGCTTGAGATGGCTCGCGACGTACAGCGCCGCCTACTGCCGCCGTCCGAGTTGGCCGGTCCCGGCTGGCAGGTGGCCGCTCGCTGCCTGCCGGCCCGGGTGGTGGCGGGTGACTTCTACGACGTCCTCCGGCACGCCGACGGCAGCGTCGATGTGGTGGTGGCCGACGTGGCCGGCAAGGGTTTTGCGGCCAGCCTCATCATGGCTTCAGTGAAGGCGATGCTGCCGTTCGTCACCGCCGAGTCCGGCGTCGCCGAATCACTCTCCGATCTCAACCACCGCCTGGCCCTCGAACTCGGTCGCGGCGAGTTCGTCGCCTTGACCCTGGCGCGCTACAGCCCGAAAGAACGACTTGTGGAGCTGGCCAACGCTGGCGCACCGGATCCATATCTCGTGCGGCCCGGTCAGGCCCCGCAGCCCCTGTCCGTGCCCGGCCCGCGCCTGCCGTTGGGCGTTCGCAAGCAGGTCGCCTACGCCTCGCGGACGACGGAAATGGCCGCCGATGACCGTCTGCTTCTGCTCACCGACGGCCTGCCCGAGGCACGCGATGCCACCGGGGAACCGCTGGGCTACAAGGCTCTGGAGGACATCCTCCGCCGAGAGCCCTCGACCGAGTCGCCTTCATCATGGTTGTCTGAGCTCTTCGACAGTGTGCAGCGGCAGACCGCCCGGGCACCGGAGGACGACTGGACAGCGGCAATGCTGGTCCCGCGCGAAGACGAGGGGCCGTCATGATCCTCAACCTGTCGGAAATCTCCGACGAGCCGCTGCACGCGCAGATCTCCCGCCAGATCCGCGCCAAGATCCTGTCAGAGGACCTTGAAGGCGACGAGCCCCTGCCTTCGATCCGCGGCATGGCCAAGGAGCAGCGGGTGAGCGTCATCACCGTGCAGCGGGCGTACGACGACCTGGAGCGTGAGGGCCTGCTGCGGTCCCGGCGCGGCAAAGGCTTTTGGGTGTCGCAATTGCCCAAAGGAAGGAAGCAGCAGATGGTCGAAGAACGGTTTGCAGGCACACTGGCCACACTGGTTGCACACGCCGCCGCGGAGGGCCTCAGCGGGGCCGAGATGCGGCGCATCCTCGACGAGCTCCTCGGAAAGGAACGCAAGAATGAGCGATAGCTTTCCTGATACTCCCCCTGCGGCACGCCTGCACGGGCTGGTCAAACGCTTCCGGGGGTTCGAGCTCGGTCCGCTGGACCTGTGCCTGGAACCCGGCACCGTGCTCGCCCTGGTGGGGCCGAATGGCGCCGGCAAGACCACGACGCTGAACTGCATGGCGGGTTTGATGGTGCCCGATGAAGGCGGCGCCGAGGTATTCGGCGCCCCGGTGCACCCCGCACGACCGGCCTTCCGGCGCGACGTGGGCTACGTCGGCGAAGAGAGCGGCTTCTTCCAGCGCTGGACCGCCGCCCGAAACCTGGACTACCTGGCTCGGTTCCTGCCCGGATGGTCGACCGACCGCGCCCAGCAACTCGTCGAGCGATTTGCCCTGCCTCTGAGCAAGCCCGTCAAGGACCTGTCGCGCGGCAACCGCACCAAGCTCGCCCTGGTGGCGGCCCTGGCCCCCGGCCCGCGTCTGCTGCTGCTCGACGAGCCCACCGCCGGCCTCGACCCGATTGTGCGGGCGGAGGTCCTGGACGTGTTGTGGGAGATCACTGAAGACGGCGAGCACGCGGTGCTCTACTCCACTCACGTCTTGTCAGACATCAGCCGCCTGGCCGACGAGCTCGTTTTCCTCCGCAACGGGCAGCTCGTGCTGCGCAGCGGGCGGGACGAGCTGAGTGAAGGCTGGCGACGGATCTCCTTCCGGTTGCAGGACGCGGACGTCGAGCTCGACGGCGTCGTCGAGCATCGCAGGGTGCGCTCAGAGCACCAGGTGATCACCCGGGATGCGCCGGCCACGCTGCGCCAGCTCACCGAGCTGGGCGCCGAGGCGGTGGAGGTCGGACGCATGAGCGTCGACGAGATCGCAGTTCAAATCCTCAAGGAGGGGCACAATGTTGCGCGCACTGCGAGCTGAACTCGCCTACTCTCTGCCTTTTCTGCTCGGCGGCCTTGGCATCGCCGCGGGAGTCGGCATCCTCCTCGGCGTAGTGTTTTATGTTGTCGACGACAGCGGCCCCCCGAGCCACGTGGCAGCCGGTCTGCGTGGCATGTTCCTGATCATGGCGCCCATGATCGTCGGCTTCATCGCCCAGACCTACCGCACCGAAGAGCATCGGGCGCGCCTGTTGCTGTCGGGGCCTCTCACTCCCCGGCAGATCGCAGGAGCTTCCGTACTTCTGCCGGTCGTCCTGTTCGGAATCGGCATCCTCGCCGCCGGACTGGTGATCGGCGCCAGCGCTCTGATCACCGGAAAGTTCGAAATCTACACCTTGAACCTCGGAGGGTTCGTGGGCGGGCAGATGTTCGCCTACGTGCAGATGGGCCTTCTCGCGCAGGAAGCGAGCGCAGCCCGTGCCCAGCAACGGCAGCGGGCAGCGGCCGCCGGTTGGGCGGGTTTCGTGGGTGCAATACTGCTCCTGGCCGCGCTCTACCTGGTGCTGGCCCAGCAATACCTGGGCTGGAGCCACCTCATCCTCGGACACCTGATCGTCGCCGTGATGGCCATGGTATTGACCGTGCAGCTGTACGCAGGCCGCACAGACTTCACGCGCTGACCACGATCTCACTCGAGGATCAGAGACCCGGTTGCTGGTACAACACCTCGCCGCCGACGATGGTATAGACCACCTCGGCATCGAGAATCTTATCGTCGGCGACGGTCAGGATGTCCTTCGACAGCACGGTCACATCGGCCAGCTTGCCGGGGGTGAGCGAGCCCTTGAGCTCCTCTTCGAACGACGCATAGGCGGCGTTGATCGTATAGGAGCGAAGCGCCTCATCGCGGGTCATGACCTGATCGGGGAAGAACCGGTCGCCGTTCTTGGTCTGTCGTGTCACGGAAGCGAAGAAGTTCGGGATAGGATCAACATCCTCCACCGGAGCGTCGGTGCCGTTGCAGATCATCGCGCCACTGTCCATGAGCTTGCGCCAGACATAGGCGCCCTCCTCGGCCCGGGCGGCGCCGAGTCGTTTGATAACCCAGGGGGCATCCGATGTGCAGTGGATGCCCTGCATGGCGGCAATCACGCCGAGCGAGCCGAAGCGGGGAATGTCGTCGGCCTGGATGTGCTGCGAGTGCTCGATACGCCAGCGGGGATCCGTGACCTCCGGGTTCTCCCTGAAAGCCTCCTCGTAGATGTCCAGAGTTTCGCGGTTGCCCCTGTCGCCAATGGCGTGGGTGCACAGTTGGAACCCCTGCTCCATGGCGATCCGCGCGGTCTCTCGCATTGCCTCCACTGGCTCGGTATTGAGTCCGTTGCTCGTGGGCAGGCTCTCGTACGGTTCTAGCAGCCACGCACCGTGCGAGCCGAGAGCGCCGTCGATGAGGCGTTTGATGGCGCGCACCGTGAGGTGGTTGTCCCCGAAACCGATGATCCTGTAGTCGGCGGCATGAGCCGCCAGGTTCTCATTGTTCTCCGCCAGCATCAGGTTGAGTCGCACACCGATCTGGCCCTCTGCCGCCAGCTGCTTGAAGAAGTCCACCATGAAGAAAGTAACGCCGGCATCGTGGAAGCTGGTGATGCCCTTGGCCAGACACTCTTGTTCCGCCAGCTTGGCGATTCGCCGCAGAGTTGCCTCGGACTGGTCGGCCGTGGAGTCCTCGTCGTAGCCGCTCATGGCGCCACTCATCAGCCCTTGAGCGGTTTCACGAAAGACACCGATTGGGTCACCCTTGTTGTCCTTGACGATCTCGCCACCGTCCGGGTCCGGGGTCGATCGGTCCACACCGGCCAGCTCCATGGCTTTGGCATTGGCGAAGCAGGAGTGACCGCTCGCATGAGTGAGGAAAACCGGGTTGTCGGGGGAGATCGCACTCAGTGCATCATGCATCGGCAGACCATCCACGTTGGGTTCCGGCGTCTCGTTCCACTTCTCCTGGTGCCACCCGCGGCCAAGGATCCACTCGCCGGGCTCGGCCTGCTCGACGGACTCGGCGACCATGCTGATGACCTCGTCCCAGTTCGCCACCTCACCGAGGCGCAAGCGGGTCAAGGCACGGCCGAGGCTCATGAAGTGAGCGTGGCTGTCGATGAGCCCGGGCACCGCCAACTGCCCTTGAAGGTCGATGACTTCGGTATGGTCGGCGATGTGTCGGCGGATCGTTTGATCAGAGCCGATAGCGAGGATGCGATCGCCAACGATGGCCATCGCCTCAGCCTCGGGGAGCGATTGGTCGACGGTGACGATCTTGCCGTTGACGAGCACCAGGTCGGCCGGCTCTTTCGTTCCGCAACCCATGGTCGTTCCGATCAGAAGAACGAGTGCTCCTACACCAATGCAGCTACCATTTCGCCTCATTGAATCACCCTCCCAGAGAAATCGGTTTTCAAAAAATAGCCAGGCACCACAATAGCCCAAGAGATTGGAGCCACCTAACCCGCATCATTCACCAGTCTTCTACTGCGGGCTAAGCGTTGGCCAACGCCAGCTCCACGGCGGCCTCGGCGTGGAGCAATGTCGTATCGAAAAGTGGTATGTCGCCCTCATCCTGCTTCACGAGGAGAGGAATCTCGGTGCATCCAAGAATGATCCCTTGAGCCCCTTGAGTCTGCAATCTTCGCATGATGTCCCAGTAGCCCCTCTTGGACTGCGCGTCGATCACACCAACCGTGAGCTCGGTCATGATGATGTCGTGGATGTAGGCAACATCACCAGCAGATGGAATGACGGTCTTGATGCCGTGATTCTCCAGCAACCGCTCTTTGTAGAAATCCTGAGTCATCGTGAACCGCGTGCCCAGCAACCCCACCGTGTCGATCCCCTTGCTGTTGATGACCCCTGCGGTGACATCGATGATGTTGAGAATAGGAATTCCGATCTTCTCAGCAATCTGATCTGCCATCTTGTGCATGGTATTCGTACAGATCACGAGGAAGTCTGCGCCCCCGCGCTCGACTCGGAGAGAGCCATCGATCAACCTCTCGAGAACCAGATCCCAGCGTTCCATCTCCATCGCGGGTTGAATCTCTGCAAAATCAACGGAAAACATCACAGATTGCGCCGAATGGATTCCGTGCAGTCGTTTTCGCACTCCTTCATTGATGAGCCGATAGTATTCCACAGA
>CAZCEX010000330.1:0-3019 GCA_964497785.1 uncultured Thermoanaerobaculia bacterium
CACAGCATCAAGGACTTGGCGAATCTCATTCGGCAGAATCGCTCATCTTAGGTATTAATCTCTGCGATCTTGGTGTCTCTGAGAGAGTTCCTAATTCCCCAGCAATACCAATGCGGCGATGTAGTAGATGCCGATCGCGACGATGTCGTCGATCGTCGTGACCAGCGGGCCGGCCGCGATGGCAGGGTCGATGTTGATCACGCGGAAGATATAGGGGATGAGTACCCCCAAGATGGCGGAGGCGACGATCGCGATCATCATCGAGATAGTGACCGTGAGCGACAACATCGGGTCGCCGTGCCATACGATTGCGACCACACCGGAAAGAACGCCGCAGGCGACGCCCATTAGAGAGCTGATGATGAGCTCTCTGAACAGGAAGCTGCCGAGATTCTGGAAGTCGACGCGGCCGGTGGCGAACCCGCGTACGACGATTGTCGATGACTGCGAGCCGACGTTGCCCCCCATTGCGCCGATGACGGGGATGAACGGCACGAGGGCGAGAATGTTGGGAAAGGAGACCTGGAATTGCCATACGAGGAGCGCTGGAATCGTCAGACCGGCGAGGGTGGCGAGCAACCACGGCAGTCGAACGGAAGCTATCTTGAGCACCTGGTTTGTATAGACGAGCTCGGGTTCGGCGGCCGAGGCGCCGGCCATGCGCAGAATATCCTCGTCGGCCTCCTCCTCGAGCACATCGACGATGTCATCGTGGAGAATGCGTCCGAGCAGCCGGCCGTCGTCGTCGACTACCGGCAGGGCGACGAGATCGTAGCGTTTGAACATGTGGGCGACGTTTTCCTGGTCGACATCGGGGGTGACGGCCTGGATGTCTCGGATGACGAGCCCGGCGATCGGGCTCGCCGTGGGGGCGAGTATCAGCTCAGCGAGCTCGAGGACGCCGACGAGCCGGCCCGAGTCGTCGGCGACATAGACGAAGTGGATGGCGCCCACGGCATCGGACTTGGCACGAATGGCCTCGACGGCCTGCTCGACCGTAGCGCGCTCGTCGATCCCGACCAGCTCCGTCTGCATGAGACCGCCGGCGGTGTCTTCGGGATAGGCGAGCAGCCGTTCGACGTCGCGCCGGTCATCACGCGGTAGAGCTGCGATGACACCGCGGGCCATGCCTGCGGGGAGATCTGCAAGCACATCGGCCGCGTCGTCCGACGCCATCTCCTCGATCGCCTCGGCGAGCTGCTCTCTCTTGAGCAGCTCAGCGACATCGTCGCGCAGGTGGTCCGGAAGCTCCTCGATGAGGTCGGAGATTTGGCCGATGTCGAGCCGAGCGATGACCGCCGGCCAGTGCCTGCGGGGGAGGGCGCCGAAGAGGGCCGCGAAGTCTGCTGGGTGGAGCTCGCGAACGAGCCCGTCGAGGGCCTCGAGATCACCGGTCTCTACCAGTTGCTCGACGTCCTCGAGGGCGTTGACCAGGTCTTCTCTCGCCTGCTCGGCCGACACCGCCTCCAGCTGACGCTCGCCAGCCTCTCGGTCCCGCTCGGTCACGGATGTCGTCGGCTTGCTCTCCACAGGTTGACGCCCCAGCCGAAAACCCTAACGCGACCTCAGCTCGATAGCAAATCGAGATCAACGCCCGCGATCACAGGCTTGCAAAGGCCTGGTGTTGGACTTACCATTGATCTTTCGCATTGAAGGCTGAACTTGAAAATGGGTAAGGAGGCATCAGCTTCGTCTACGGGTATTGGAACGATCTCGTGGCGATCGGGTCGTCGAGCTGGACCTTGATCAGCGATGTCGTGAACAGCGATGTCGCGACCGAGTCCCTCAATCTCGGGATCGAGTGCATCGCCCCGGATACCGATTTCCAGCTGTACCTCGACGACGCGTTCTTCGGAATCGGCATCGACCTCGGGATTTTCGCCGACGGGTTCGAGAGCGGGAATACTTCAGCCTGGAGCTGACTCGGTAGATCGTCCTCACTCGACCTCGGTTGGATCTGGAGTAGCGCCGGAGTCGTCAAGCGTCGCAAGCCGTGGTCCCATCGTTACGCCTCCCGGGCCGCCGTATGGACCGATGTCGTTGCGGAGCCCACCGCGGGTGGGCCATGCTGCTCGTCCGGGTCTGGCCGGGTCTTCGGGGTCTGACGCAGCCGGATCCGGATCCCCGCCGTCGGATGCAGTCGAGGCATTTGACCCGCTACCTGAAACCTCGGTGTTTGGGGTGCGTATCGTCGTCCAGGTTCCTAAAGTCGGACCGATTGCCCACCTGTTTGCTACGCAGTGCAGGGGAGATAAGTTCCAGGAGGGAAAACGGGATGATTCAGCTGCTCACCGACGTGGTTCTCATCGTCACCGGGTTCCAGCTGCTGGTGCTGGCTGTGGTGGTTCTCACGCGGAACCCCCGTGGTGACATCCGTAGCAACCTTCTGGCTCTCTTCCTCGTGACGAAAGCCCTGCTCGTATCGCGATGGTTTGCCTACCGGTTCGACCTGCTCGACTATCAGGCCACGCAATGGTTCTACCTGGTGAGCGCAGCGGGGTTTTATGTTCTGGCCCCGGTGCTCTACCTGCACGTGAAAGCCCTGTGCTCCGGAGGGTCACGACTCGGAAAGGCAGCCCTCGTGCATTTTCTTCCGGCTGCTGGGGTGGCGATGGCCGGAGCTGTCTGCGCCGCTGCGCCAATAGAGGGTGGGAACGGTGTGTTTGCTTGGGCTGCGGAGGTTTTCACCCAACACTATTGGAGATTCTTCTGGGCCGTCAACTTCGCCCAGATCCTCGTTTACATCATCGCCATGTTCCGCACCGTCCGTCAGCGCCGCGGCTGTTTTACCCCGATTCGCATGGGTCGCCCGAAGCCCGGCTTTCGATGGCTCGAAACGTTGCTCTGCGTCATCTCCCTGCACTGGCTGTTCGTGACCACTCGGGCGACGGTTGCGCTTTTCGACCTGGCCGGCGGGACCTTCCTCGCGCTCATGGACCTGTTTTCGATCACCATCTTCCTTGTCTTTACGACGGTGTTGGTCGTCAGGGGTCTCAACACGGTCAGGCTGTTCCCGAGC
>CAZCEX010000330.1:3119-5514 GCA_964497785.1 uncultured Thermoanaerobaculia bacterium
TTCTTCAACTTCGTCAACGGCTACCGTATCGAGCACGCGAAGCAAGAGCTTTCCGACCCGGCCAACAACCACAAGACGATGCTGCGCATCCTCCACGACGCCGGATTCAACTCGAAATCGACCTTCAACGACGCATTCAGACGCCACACCGAAATGACTCCGAGCGAGTATCGACAACAGGAGCAGGGCGTCGTTCGGCGGGCATCGTGATCAACCGGGGATCGTTGACGACCAGGCAGTCGTATTCCCCGACTCGAAGCCGTCGGCGAAGAGCGGACCTCCGAGTTCATCGCCACCGGCGTCGGCAATCCCGAATCCGTTGACGGTGGCGGGATCGTCTTGGATCAGATCACCGTCGACGTCGAATGGCTCCAGCCAAACCGATCCCAGCTCGATGCAGTGATCGATGGCCGGTGAGGTGCGCTGGAGGTGGTAGTCCCCGGTAGCGGCGTCAACAAAGAGCGGATCGTCGGTGCTGAGGTGCCACCCGAAAGCTGCCAAGCTTGCACTTTCATGAACGAACAGGCAGTCGGCAATTGAGTTGGTCCCGGCTCCTGAAGCCGCAATGACGGTCCCCGTGCTCTCCCAGAAGATGCTATTGGCGAGACCTAACGACCCCGATGCTGCGTTCAACAAGCCGCTGTGATCTTGATTCCGGGTAAAGGTGGTGTGCACGACGGTGGCATTCGCTCCGTTTGCTGCTCGAACTACAGCCGCACCCCCGGAACTTTCGGTCACGTAGGATTTTCCAAGCACCACCTGTGTACCGGCGCCTGTAGCATGAAACGCGCTGGCAGCGCCAGACGCAGAGCTATCCTCTACAAAGGCCTGTTGAATGCGGAGGTCGGCGCCGCTGGCTGCATAGCCGGCGCCGCCGCTGCCCGAACCCCCCGAACCGGCCTCGTTGCCGGTCAGCAGGGCGCAACGCGGTGGGTCGAGTCGGCACCCCTCGTTGAGGCCACTGATGCCGAGCGGTCCTTTGAACGAGGCGAGGGCATCGAGTTCGGCGAAGATACCACCACCATTCCCCGCAGCAGTGTTGGCACTGATCTGCGCGTTGTGCGCCGAAAGCTGGGTGCCGGCGCCGGTGACGAAAACACCCCCGCCGCGATAGCTTTCGTTGGCAGTCACGCTTGCACCCGGGGAAAGGAACACTTCTGATCCGCCCTCGGCGTAGATTCCGCCGCCATCGCCCGATGCGTCGTTGAATGTGACCCCGGCGAAGATCCCGCCGGCGTCGATGTTGACATTGCAGCCGCCGCCGAGCCAGATGCCGCCACCGTCGCCTGCGGTGTTGACCGAGATTGAACCGCTGCGCAGGGTGATGACGGCCTCACCGGTACAGAAGATCCCGCCTCCTGAGTTGGCGCTGTTGGACTGGATTCCCGAAAAGTCGTTGATCAGCAGGCTGGCGCCCGTCTGTGCTTCGAAGTAGATGCCACCGCCCAGATCGGAGCTGTTGTAGCTGACGTGGCTTTCGGTCAGGCTCAGGTCGACATCGCCCCGCACCTCGATGCCCCCTCCGTGATCGGAATCCTGACCGCCGCCTGTTACGTAGATGCGCCACAGGGATACCGAGATCCCGCTGCCGGTGATCTCGAGTACGCTCGAGGCGCCATTCCCATGAAGGGTTACGGTGTCCGGATTGGTTTGGGCACACCCGTCGGTTCCGATGAGCTCAATACTCTTGCCGTTGATCTGGAACCCTCCAGCCGGGGCAGTCCACGTTGCGTTGTTGGCGAGATACAAGATATCGCCACTGTTCACGGTCGCAATTGCGGTGACCAGGCTGTGAAAATCACAGTACGCCTCGGGGCCGACGGTGTATTGAGTTGCGCTTGATAGGGTCGGCATCAGGCAAATCGCCATCCCCGCCAGTAGGCGTATTGACCGATTTTGCATCTCGTATTCCCTTCCTGGTTATTGTATCGCAGTTCGATGAGAGCAATCGTTCTGTTAATGTGGTGAGATGCTCGTCATCGTCAATCCAGCCGCAGCCGGCGGCAGACTGGGCCGGGAATGGCCGACCCTTGCCGTCGAACTCGAAGCACAGGGGGTTCGTGCCCCGCATGTCTTCACCGAGGCGCCCTGGCACGCTGTTGAGCTAGCGAGGAAGGCAGTCGCAGACGGAGTTGAGACGGTTGTCGCCGTTGGCGGCGACGGGACATTCTGCGAGGTCGCCGAGGGCCTGCACCTGGCCGGCGGCGGCACCCTGGCCCTGATCCCCAGGGGCACGGGCAACGACACAGCGAGAACGCTCGGGGTGCCGATCCCGATCGAGCAGGCCGCGGCGGTGATCGCCGCTGCCAGAACGCGGGAAGTCGATCTCATGCAGGTCGACGGCCACGTGGTGCTCAACGCCATTGGCATCGGTCTGACCGGAGACATCAACAGG
>CAZCEX010000331.1:0-5505 GCA_964497785.1 uncultured Thermoanaerobaculia bacterium
CGGTAGGGGCTAGCGAACGGACCCGCGTCGAGCCCCTCGGTCATGTCATAAGGAGTGCCCTCGAAGTGATCGCGCATCAGCCCCATCACGTTGCGAACGCTCAGTTTTTCGTCGGGCTTGATGAACAGGGGAAAGTCCTCGGCCCCCTCCAGGCCGCGGTGGTAGTCGTCGCCGAAGGTCTGGGAGGGAGCACTGCGGCGGTAGATCGACCAGACCCGGGTCATGCAGACACGCATCGAGACCGCATTGAGCGGGTGATACGCCTCGCGGTAGCTGAATGGCCTACCTGAGTCGGGGTCGTAGTACCCCTTCTCAGCAGCGAATTCCACCACGTCGGGCGAAAAGAGCCAGTTGTCTGAATCGTCCATCGGAAACGTACTGATACGGCACATGTTGGCGTGGGCCGAGATGTAGCCTTCGGGAACCCGGGCGGCGACCCAGATCGCCCCCTTGGTGTTGGGCCCCTTGCCGATGATGTCCATCATCCAGACCTCTTTGGTGTCGGCCACGGAAAAGGTCTCGCCCTCGTCCCGGTACCCGTACTCGTTCGCCAGCGCCGCCATGGTGAGCACCGCCTCACGAGCGGTCGTGCACCGCTGCAGGGCCAGGGTGATCAACTCTGAGTACAGCAGCCCCTCCTTGTTGTTGTGCAGCTCCTCGCGCCCGCCGTTGGTGGTCTCGCCGATGGTGAGCTGGTGCTCGTTCATCAGGTTGTAGACCGCGTAGGTGTGGGCCACCTGCTGGACCTTGGTGGGGCTGTGGTGGCGCTCCCAGGTCTTGACCTCGACCCACTCGCCTTCTTCGTGATCCGCGGCCGGCAGGTAGAACAGGTGGGCCAGCGAGCCGCCAGAGTCGGCGGAGTAGGTGATCATGACCGAACCATCGGCCGATGCGCCCTTGCTGACCAGGATGTTGGTGCAGGCCAGGGCCGACTGGAAAAGGCCGGGCAGCATGAGAAATGAAACCGTGATAGCTACGAGAATCCGGGTCTTCACTGCGTGTCTCCAATCAGGGTGCCACTCGCGAGCCTACAGAGGAATAGCGATTTCCTTTTCCATTCGAACTCCACCCTAGCAGATTTGGAATTACCGCACCGCAGGTCAAAACACGGTCACCGACCAGGCGCTGGTATCGCCGGACTCGAAGCCGTCGTTGAAGATCATCGACTGCAACAGGGTATCCGTATCAGTGTCGGAGTTGTCGCTCGGAGAACGCTCCAAGACACCTGCCGGGCAGACCACCGTGGCCGTATTGAACAGCGTCGGGACTGAGGCGCCCGGGTCGACGATGGCGGTGGCGGTGAAGGTCACCGATGCGCCTGCGGGCAGACCCACCGACTCGCTGATGTCTCCCGTTCCGGCAGCGGCGCAACTGCCTCCACCGGTACCGGTACAGGTCCAGCTCACGCCACTCAGCTCAGCTGGGAATACGTCGCTGACGGTGGCCGCCGGCACGTCGGAAGGACCCGGGTTTGAAGCGACGATGCTATAGGTGTACGGGTCGCCCAGGTAGATGGAGTCGACTCCGTCGTCCTTCGTGATTCCCAGATCCGGTCTACCCGGGATGCGGATGTCAGCCTCGAAGGCCTGGCCAAGCAGTCGGCGCCACGGGCCGCCAATCGGGTTCTGTGGCGGGTTTATACCTGGCTGGTCCACGGTGTAGGGGGCGTAGAGCGTGCGCGCGCGCCAATGATAGAGACCTGGAGGCAGATCGGTCGCAGCCACCTCCAGCTCCACTCCGTTGCTGGTTGCGGTGCTGTCCGTCCAATCGGCGCTCGTCCAGCGCAAGCAGCCGGGCAGGCCGAAACGCAGGCCGGACGGGCAGGCCTCGAGCTCGAGCTTGACCCGCTCCCTGCCGCGCGGCGAGGTGTTGTTCATTCGCACAAGGAACCCGCCATCTGCGAGCGACAGGCCCCAGGGCTGCACCGGGGTTGGATCGATCGCGCCGTCGAGCTGGCGGGCGAGCACCGAACGCCCGAGATGGGCGCCACCGAGGAAGACCATGGCGGCGCCTGCGTCGGTGTAACCCTTGTCGTACATGTAGGCGCCGACGATCACATCTGCAAAACCGTCGCCGTTGATGTCTCCGGCCGAGGCTACGCTGCAACCCATCTCCGCGTCGCCCTGGTTCGCTTCGAGTTGGGCAGCAGCGTCAGCCGGGTTCGAACCAATGATTCCACTTGCAGAGCCCAACGAAGCCCACCAGTGAGCAATACCTCGCAGGAATAAAGGGCTCGACAGTCCACTGATCGGCACGAATGGGCCTGAAGTGATCGGACATCAATAAAGCCTCCAGAAAGCTGGTTTGTTGCGGCGTCTGGAGCAAGTGAAGCAAGATCACCGGAAATGGAGATCAATTATGAGAAAGATACGGGAGAAGTGAGTTAGTAATGCTTCATTGTTCAGATGTTTGTAGATACACAGAGCGGGTTGCCGGGGTGACCCGCTGACGATGACTGTTCACCAACTCACCAACCGATGTCGAGTGCTGGTGTCATTGTCGGGGCAACGCGACGTGGTGCTCGCGCACGATGCGGTCGAGCTTTTTTGGGAAAGCCCTCTCCAGCTCTTCGATTGATCTCAGGCCGAATACCATCGCAATGCCGAGAGGATCTGCCCTCCAGGCTGTGTGGCCTTCGTAGAAGCCGTGCCGTTGAATGTAGTAGGGCTCGATCTCGCCGGTGTAGATGCGCGCCAAGGTGCCGTGAAGGGTGTCCCACCGATCGGGACCGAGACCGTGGTATGAAAAGGTACCTTCACCTTGAGCTTTGACTCGGTTCCGGCCGCCGCCGAAACCAGACATGGTGTCTCGCGTATCGTTGATACGGGAGATGTGTTGAACAGGGAGGCCACATGCGGTCCTTGAAAATTCTTGCGGTACTGGTAGCAATGACATTGATCGCCGCGGTGACGTCGGCCCAGGACCGGGTGTGGACTCAGACCGGGGAGTCGTTTCCAGAGTTCGCACAGATCGACGAGGCGATTCGTCTTTACATGCAAACCTGGGACATACCCGGCGGGGCTTTCGCGGCTACCTATCGGGGGCGTCTGGTCTTCGCGCGCGGTTACACGTGGGACCTCCCTGAGGTCGAGCCGATAGAGCCGACCTCGTTATTCCGCATCGCCTCCATGTCCAAACCGATCACGAGCGTGGCAATCCACCAGCTCATCGAACGGGGGCTCTTGAGCTACGACACTCTCGTCGCCGAGACGCTGAACCTCGAACCGCCGCCGGGCCAGGCGCCCGATCCATGGCTCGCCGAGGTCACCGTCAACGACCTGCTCTACCACATCGGAGGTTGGGACCGGGACCTGACATTCGACCCCATGTTCTACGATTTCGCCATCTCCAACGCCCTCGGGGTCGAACGACCCATCAGCAAATCCGACATCGCCACCTACATGACCGGACAGGAGATGCAGCATCGGCCGGGCACCCGCTACGCCTACTCGAACTACGGCTACATGCTGCTCGGGATGCTCATCGAAGAGGTCACCGGCTGCGATTACAGCGAGTGGGTCGCCGAGAACGTATTCCAGCCCATCGGCGTCGGTCGGCCGAGGCGCGGCCACACCCGACTCGATGAAGCTGTGCCGAAGGAAGTCCACTACTACGCCACGGGGGCGAACCCTTATTTCTGGAACATCGAGAACATGGATTCCCACGGCGGATGGATTCTCTCCGCGCCCGACTACCTGCGTTTGATGAGCAGCCTCTTCGACGATCCTTTCAACAGCCCGTTGCTGTCCCGGGACAGTATCGAAAACATGATGCGCACGAACTCGGCGACCTCGCAGGTGTACGCCCGCGGGTGGACGGCATTTGAAGAGGACGGGCTCCTGGTTTACGGTCACGACGGTCGCCTACCGGGCACCATCACCTCGGGGCAGTGGATGTCGAACGGTTTTGGAATCGTTGGCCTGCTCAATACGAGTCGGACTGTCGGGAATTTTCAGCTCGACTTTCCCAACAGCGTGCCCGATCACGATCTTTTCGAGTCGGTCGGCATCTCGGCCTCGGGACTCGGCGTCGCTCTCGCAGAGTCCTGGGTGGCAATTGTCGCCAGCGGTAGCGGGGCCGGGGACAGTATCTGGAGGTCGGATGTCGGTCTGCTCAACCGTTCGGCTTTGACAAACAAGGTGCGAATGCGAATCGAACGCCCTGAGGTCGAGGTCGATCACGAGCTCGAGCTTAGACCCGGAGAACACCTGATCGTAGAGGATGTGGTGGCCGCCCTGGGGCTCGCCGGCAGCGGATCGTTGAGGGTCTTCTCCGCCGAACCCCTCACCGTCAGCTCGAGGACCTACAATACGAGCGAGAACGGCACCTTTGGGCAATTCTTGGGAGGTGTGACCGGGCCCGGGGGGCTCGGAAACGGTGAGTCCGTGGTGCTCATGCACCTCAGAGAAGATGCCTCGGCCCGGTCGAATATCGGCGTGCTCAATGCGGGTAGGCGCGCGACCTCGGTACGGGTTCAGCTCTTCGACGGTTCCGGCCTGAGTGTCGCCGATTTTGACCGCCGGGTTGCTGCCCGGGAGGTTGTTCAGCTCAATCGGCCCTTTGCCGAGCAGGGAGGGCGCACCGATGTGCGAGCCGGCTTCGCCGTTATCACCGTGCGCGAAGGCGAGGAGGTCGTGGTCTACGGATCGGTGATCGACACGGTCACGAACGACCCCACCACGATCCCGATGAAGTTCGGTTATGGAGCGACTGAGACGTTTGTTTGTGCGGCGGCAAGGGTCGCCGGCGCTGCAGGCAGCGAATGGCGGACCGATCTCGGGATTCTCAACCACGGCGCCGAAACGACCAACCTGACGGTGGTCTACCACGGTGGCAACGGCGAAGATCTCACCATGGAGATCACGCTGGCTTCGGGCGAACATCGGGTCTTTGAAGATGTCGTCGGTATGGTGGGTGGGGGAGGATCCGGGTCGCTCGAAATCGTCGCCGACCGACCGGTTCTTGTGAGCTCTCGAACATACAATCAAGGCGCCAACGGCACCTTCGGTCAGTACATTGACGGCGTATCCGAGGCGGGTAGCGCGGCTGCGGGTCAATCTCTGTGGCTGCCGCAGCTGCAGCAGAACGATGGGTTCCGTACGAACATCGGCCTGCACAATAGTGGGCTTGAACAAAGCGCGGTAATGCTCCGTCTCTACGACCACGAAGCAGCCCTTGTGTCGGCCAGCCAGCACGTGATCGGCGCTGGCAAAAGGATGCAGCTTCAGACGCCGTTCGACTCTATTGGTGGGCGCACCGACATCACGAGCGGCTACGCCGTGATCGAGATCCAGAGCGGCGATGGCCTCTTCGCCTACGCCTCGGTCATCGACAACAGGACCAATGACCCGACGACGGTGTTTATGGTGCGGTAGTGACGACTAACCCCAATACTGTTTATTTAGGCCCATGGAATATGCGTCCCTGTGCAGCCGAGACGGCCGCACCAGAATGGGTCGAAGTATTGTGGCGCGGGCGTCCCGCCCGCGATCATGCAAACTGAAC